>JAJZCX010000002.1 GCA_021851625.1 Acidobacteriota bacterium
TATCGCATCCAAAATCGCCGCTCCACGATCGCCGGGATCCAATTCGGCGATGGTTTCTGCGGCATCAGGAATGCTTGCGGAGAAGGTGCGAGCAAGGCTTGGAGCACTGTCAAAGCGGATGACGGCAACCGTGTGCGGAACATCGCCAATCATGTCATCAAGGAGAGGCTCGATATTGCGATAGTCCTTAAGATGCTCGGCTGCGTGTCCACCCGTTTGCACAATTACGGCAAGCGCTAATGGGTCGCCACCCGTTTCTTCTTCAAGATGGAGTATTTGCGGGATGCCGTTATCGAGAAGCGTGAAATCCTGAGCGGTGAGCGTGTAGATTCGCTCCCCGCGATGGGATTTCACAAGCGCTGGAACTAAAACCAAGTTTGAAGTGACAGTTAAGGTGTCAAATTGAGCGGGGGATTGTTGCAAAGATACCGCACAAAGAAGAAGTAGTAGCGTCACTTTATAACGGATTTGCAAAGATTCCCCTAGTTGCCTTTTCTGTTTGTAAAAAGACAGGTTGCCGCAATTCGACGCATCATTGTTATTCAATTATGTTGGATGATGCAGATATTTACACTTCAATCCGCACCTGCGAGCAGGTTGTAGCCAGGCCCACCGCGCGCTTGAAGGTGGGGAAGGTTCCCGCGCTGGTGATGGCCAAGGCCAGTGCGATAAGGCCCTCGTCGCCATAGCGCTGGCGCAGCCGCTCGCGCAGCACGGGATTATCAACACGGTTGGCCTGTTCGGATGCGTACTGGCTCACCTCACGCAATTCCTCTGGCAGCACGTCGGTGCGTCCGTCCAACAGCGTGCGGATCATCTCCGTGGAGACGCCGCTTTTCTTGGCGAGATTGACGGTAATTTGCAGGCAGCTTCCGCAATCCTGTTGTCGGTAGGCGGCAATTTTTGCGGCAGCGTAAACATCGGCGGGTAGTGGGCCGTGAAAGCGCGCGAGCTTGCGCAAGCTGGCGTAGGCAAACAGTGCGTCGATGGAGTGGCGCAGCATGTAGCGCGACTCCGTGGCGGGCACGCCCAACTCGCGCTCCGCAGCGGCAATCTTTCGCTCGAAAAACCAACGTAGCATGGCAGGACTCCTTGGGTTGAGGATACGCGGGAGGGCGCGTAAAAACTACGGCAAACAAGGCGCTCACTTCGGTAAATCCGTGGAAGCCACGCATCTGCTGACACTAAGCTTTGCGCGCGCAGGCGCATCGCGTACACTCAAGCCGATCCGCACGATTTTGATTCGTAAGCACTGGAGCCGATGCTGTGAGCCACGCCCCGAATTCGTCCACGCCCGCGCCTCGCGCGGAGTTCTCGCCCTACATTGCCGACAGCCAAGTACAGCCGGAGTTGACCGCGCGCGCGTTGCTGCTCGGCTGCTTCTTTGGCTTGGTCTTCGGTGCGGTCACGGTGTACGTGGGGCTGCGCGCGGGGTTGACGGTGGCCGCGTCGATTCCCATTGCGGTGCTGTCGATCAGCGTGCTGCGCGCGTTGGGTCGCGCATCGATTTTGGAAAACAACATTGTGCAGACAACGGGCAATGCGGGCCAGTCGATTGCTGCGGGTGTGATCTTCACATTGCCTGCGCTGATCTTTCTCGGCTTTGATCTGGAGTACATTCGCATCTTTGTGTTGGCGCTGGTCGGCGGCTGGCTGGGCGTCTTCTTTATGATTCCGCTGCGACGACAGTTGATTGTCGAAGAGCACGGGCAGCTAGCCTATCCCGAAGGCACTGCCTGCGCCGATGTGTTGCTGGCCGGTGAGCGTGGCGGCGGTTTTGCCAGCCGTGTCTTTTGGGGCCTGGGCTTGGGTGGCATCTACACGCTGTTGCAGAATGAAAATCTGTTGGGTGCGTGGCCCAGTGAGCCAAATTACCAACCGCGCTGGATGCCCGGCGCTGCGGTGCGCGCCGACGCCACGCCGGAGTACCTCGGCGTGGGCTACATCATCGGCCCGCGCGTGGCGGGCGTCATCTTTGCAGGCAGCGTGTTGGCGTGGTGGGTGGTGCTGCCTGCGATTCATTTTTTCGGCGCTCTGGTGCCGCAGCCCATCTATCCCGGAGTTGTACCCATTGCGCAGATGACGCCGAGCGATTTGTGGGCTGCCTACATTCGCCCGATGGGCGCAGGCGCGGTGGCGGCTGCGGGAATTTTGACACTGCTGCGCACGTTGCCCACGCTGCTGCGCGCGCTTGGCTCCGGCATCGCTACGCTGCGCGGAGCAGCCAATGCCAATTCCACGCGGCGCACGGAGCGCGACCTATCCCTGCCGACCGTGCTGCTCGGCTCAGCGGCTCTGGCGCTGTGTATCGTCGCGTTTCTCACGCTGAAACCGATTCCCGGCGCGCAGACCTCGCTGGCCGCCAACATCGCCGCTGCACTGCTCATCGTGTTCTTTGGATTTCTCTTCGTCACCGTTTCGTCGCGCATCGTGGGTTTGATCGGCAGCTCGGCCAATCCTATCTCTGGCATGACGATTGCGACGTTGATGGCGACAGCGGCGATCTTTTTGGTGCGCGGCTGGACGGCCCCGGCCTTTGGCGCGCTGGCCATAACGATTGGCGGCGTGGTCTGCATTGCCGCAGCCAACGCGGGCGACACATCGCAGGACTTGAAGACCGGCTACCTGCTCGGTGCAACGCCGTGGAAGCAGCAGGTGGCGCTGCTGGTGGGGGTCTGCGTTTCGACGGTGGCGATTGGCTTTACGCTGAGTGCGATGAATCGCGGGTTGGAGGAGTTTCACGCGCTTGATCAGCCGTGGAGTTTGAGCACACAAGGCGCGGCAGATGGCGTCACCGTGGAGCAGATGCACTTTGCACGGCGACAGTTTCGCGTGCGCAGTGCGGATGGCGCAGCGAGCACGTTGCATGGCGCGGCCTACATGCTGCTGAATGCCGTGGGTTCGCGGCGTTTGCCCGACGGAAAATATCTGTACGATCCGCGCAGTGGCCGCATCGTTGCACAGTGGATTCCCGGCATTGGCAGCGAACGCGCCGCCGCTCCGCAAGCGCGGTTGATGGCCACTGTGGTGCACGGAATTCTCTCGCGGCAGTTGCCGTGGGGACTGCTTTTGTTGGGGGTCTTCTTGGTTGTGGTGGTGGAGTTGCTTGGCATTCGCTCGCTCTCCTTTGCCGTGGGATTTTATCTCTCCATTGCCACGACGCTGCCGATTTTTTGCGGCGGCGTCGTGCGTTGGATGATCGAGCGTGCAGCGCAGAGCACTGAGAATGCGGAGAGCGAGATCAGCCCTGGCTCACTCTACGCCAGCGGATTGATTGCTGCGGGCGGCGTAGTCGGCTTGCTGGGCGTCGCGCTCAAATTGTATGAGTCGGCAACCGGGCATTTTGGATTGTTGCAAATGCCGCGCGGAAATTTTCTCGATCACGATGCCGTTGCTATGGCCGCGTTCGTGTTGCTGGCGGCTTCGCTGTACTACTTTGCGCGCAAGCCGCTCCAATAGCTGTGCGAGCAGTGGTGCATCCTGCGGCGATTAAATCCGGCAGGCCAACACCGTGGTACGCGTTGCCAACCAAGTGCAGACCCGGTAGTCGTGCCGCGCGCTGTTGCAACTGCTCCATGCGCTGCAAATGGCCCACGGCATACTGCGGCAGCGATAGCGGCCAGCGCTGCACCACGGAAAACTCCGGCTCTGGCAGTCGTCCCAGAAGAGTTCCCAGTGATTGCAAGGCCAGCGTGGCAAGGGTTGCGTCAGACTCGCCCAGCAATGCGGGGGCAGGGTGTCCGCCAAAAAATGCGCGCAATAAAATTGCACCCGGTGGAGCGCGATGCGGAAATTTCTGATCGACGAAGGTGCAGGCCAACAATGCGCGTTGTGCCAGAGCCGCCTGCGAATCTGGGTGTCCTGTTGCGGATTGCCGTTGCGGAACTAAAAATCCAAAGCCGCGCGGAATGCGCAGGGCCGCGGCGCGCTCCGGCGCAAAGGCCAACGCGACGACGATCGCCGAGGAGGCATGTTGCGGCAGCAGCGTGGGCATCTCTGCATCAAGCGGTGCCAGCAGCGATGCTGCAACGTGCGCAGGCACGGCAACGATAGCTGAATCAAAAATCTCCTCGGCAAGCGCGCCATTCGACTCTGTGCGTATGCGCCATTGTTGGCCCGTGCGTTCGATTGCCTGCACGCGAGTGTTGCGGCGCAGTGACGCTGCGGGAATTCTCTGCTCCATGCGCTCGATCAGCGTGCCCAAGCCATCGCGCAGCGAGGTGAAGATGGATGCGTCCGCCGGAGCGCTGTTGTTTGCCGCCGCGCGCAGCCGTGCTTGCAGACCCAGAATTAGACTGCCGTGCGTGCGTTCAATCTGCGTGAAGACGGGCAATACGGCGCGTGCGCTGAGAGATCGAATGTCCCCGCCAAAGACGCCCGCCAGCAACGGCGCGGCAAAAGCATCCGCAGCCTCTGCGCCAAAGTGGCGGCAGACGAAATCGCGTACAGATTCATCGTGGTTGTTGTCAGCATTCTCCAGCGCGCTGGCCTGGAGTGCGGCGGCCATCTTCGGCTCGCGCAGATAGGCCAACTTGGCTTGCCAACTCAGCAGCGGCGAAGCGAGCAGTGCAGCCCAATTCGAGGGCACCATCATGCGCATGCCGTCGGGCAGTGGCGTCAACGTGCGTCCTTCGGCCAGATAGGTTTTTCGCCACCGGTCGTTCGAGCCGATGAGTGCATCGGCAAGGCCCAACTCCACGGCCAGCGTGCGCGCGGCAGGCTTTTCGCTGACCCAGGAATCCGGCCCGCACTCAACTACAAAGCCCGCGCGCCGTTCTGTGGCCACAATGCCGCCGAGGCGCGGTGCAGCTTCAAACAGCGTGAATGTGCAGCTCGCAGCAGAGTTGTCTTCGCGCGTCCGAGCGAGTTCATATGCGGCGGAGAGTCCGGCGATGCCGCCACCGACAATGGCGATGCGCTTCATGCTTGTGTGGAAGTGAGCGCAGCCGGCGTTGCGGCCAGTTGCAGCAGGCCGGTGCGGGCCAGATCGGCGAGTGCTTCGATCAACAGGGGCGAGGCGTTCAAAGACTCTGGCCGCCACAAACGCAGCCCGATGCGGTGGGCCTGCTGCTGAAAGGCAATGTCGATGTCGTAGAGGATCTCCACGTGATCGCAGAGAAATCCGATAGGCTGCAACACCACGCCTGCATGACCTGCATCGCGCAGCGCTTGCAAAGTTTCTTCGACCGTCGGCCCAATCCACGGCCCGCCGGATGCACCTTGGCTTTGGAAAGCAAAGCACCAGTCGTGCGCGCTCAATCCATCGGCTTCCAGTTGCGCTGCGACCAGCGCGGCTGTGCGCTTGCTCTCGGTTGCGTACGGATCCGGCCCTTGCGGCGCGCTGGCGGGCATGGCATAGGATCGCTCTGGCTGCGTGGGTCGCACAGGGCCGACTTCGTTCGTCGAGGTCGTTGGCTGTATTGTCGCTGCGCGCGCGGGTTCAGCCACCGGCGTCTGCACCGTGCGACAAGGAACGCTGTGCGCGGTGAAGAGCACGGGAATTTTTGCGCCGGTTTCTGTGCAGGCTGCTAACCAGATGGGCCGCAGCCGCGTGGCAAAAGCGTCGATGAGTCGCGGATGTTCGGCCCAGGCGTCGATGAAATGCAAGCGCAAATCCGCGCCTGCTTCGGCATAGGCTGCGCGGCGATACAGCCCCACGCTGGTGCGGGAGTTTTGCGGTGCCAGGCAAATCGCCACGGCTTCGGTGATGCCATCAGCGCGCATCGCGCGCACCGCATCGGCGATGTAGGGCTTCCAGTTGCGCATGCCCACGTAGACCGGCAGGTCGAGCGCGGCGCGCAACAAATCCGCCTGACGCAGCGTCCACTCCGTCAGCGGACTTTTGCCGATGAGCGCGTAGCGATGTTGAATCTCTTCGATGACGGCCTGCGGCAGCGCGCGTCCGCTGACGACATTTTTTAGATATTCGGGAATCTCTGCAACGGTGTCCGGCGTGCCGTGGGCCAGCAGCAGCACGGCCAGCTTGGCTGCTGCGCTCATCGCGCGCCGCCTGGGCTGCTGGGTGGCTGCGCGGACATCTCCGCACTGATCTCACGCACCCAGCGCACCACGCGCTGCACATTCTCCACCGGCGTGTTCGGCACAATGCCGTGGCCCACATTGAAGATGTGTCCCGCGCGTCCGTTGGCCTGATGCAGCACCTCGGCCACGCGCGCCCGCAAAATTTTCTCCGGTGCGAAGAGCGCAATCGGATCCAGATTGCCCTGCACGGCGCAGCCCGCGCCCAGAGCCTTCCAGCCTGCGTCGAGCGGCGTGCGCCAGTCGAGTCCAATGGCATCGGCACCCGTTTCGCGCATCGCGGGCAGCAGCATGGCCGTGTCCACGCCGAAGTAAATCACCGGCACACCGAGCGACTGCACGCGCTGCACCAGGGTCGTCGTCATTGGCAAAACAAACTCGCGGTAATCGGTGACGGAGAGCGCGCCTGCCCAACTGTCAAAGATTTGGATCGTGTCTGCACCGGCCTCGATTTGCTGCTGGGCAAACTCCACCAGCACGGCGACCAGCTTTTCCAGCAGCGCATTCCACGCCGCAGCGTCGGAGTACATCAGGCGCTTGGTCTCAATATAGTTGCGCGAGCCGCCGCCTTCGATCATGTAGCTGGCCAGCGTAAAGGGTGCGCCGCAGAAGCCGATCATGCCCTTGCTATCGCCAAAGTGGGCAAACACGCGCTGGATGGCTTCCGCCACGTAGCGCAAATCGGCAGCACGATCCGTGCGCAGCGCGTCAATATCTGCCGCAGTGCGCAAAGGCCGATGCACCACCGGGCCTTCGCCCGCCTGAAAAGTAAAGTCCAGGCCCATGGGTTCGAGCGGCAGCAGCAGGTCGGCGAAGATGATGGCCGCATCCACGTCGAGCTTTTCCGCAGCGGTGATGGTCACCTCGGCGGCCAGTTCCGGCTGCTTGCAAATCTCCAGCAGCGAGTGCTCGCGGCGCACGGCCTGATACTCCGGCATGTAGCGCCCGGCCTGGCGCAAAAACCAGACGGGCGTGCAATCAACCGGCTGGCGGAGCAGCGCGCGCACAAAGCGGCTGCCTCCGGTCAACGGGCTGGCGGTATGTAGTGCGGCTTTGTGTTCAGCGTGGGCGGCAAGAGTGGAGGAATTTACGATAGCCATGGTTCGTCCTCCTTAGTATAGGCAAGCACGGGCTGCAATTCTTGCAGCCGTGAGACCTGGCGACGATCATCGCGTGAATATCGCCAGACTACTGGCCGCGGTCGCCGTCGATGAAGACGTCCACCTGCTGGCCGGCGTAGACCGGAAATGGCGGCGGATCGAAGCTGTAGATCACTTCTAGCACGCGCACATCCACGCGCTCGCTGTTGCTGCCGGTCAGGCTTTGCTTGGGAATCATGTAGGGATCGATGCGCACAAATTTCAGCGGGAACGAACGCTCCGCATCACCCTTCAAATGCGCCACGGCAGCGGCTCCAGGGCGCACGTGTGAGGCGTTGATCTCGTCCACATCCGCGCGTACTTGCAAGGTGCTGGTGGCGCCAAAGAGAATTGCCGCCGTTGCAGGCGCGGAGGAGATGTACTCGCCGGGATAGTTGTTGATCTGCAACACGGTGCCATCGCGCGGCGCGCGCACGGTCAACTGGGCCAGTAAGACCGCCTGCTGGTCGCGTGCAGCTTGATTGGCCTTCAGGTCCGCCTGTTGTTGGTTCAGCGTGGCCTGCGCATTTTGCAACTGCGCACGGGCTTGCGCCAGTAATGCTTGTTGCTGCTGCCAGAGCGCGTGGTCAGCGTCGCGCGTCTTCGTTGCGGTCACGTATTCTTCATCGGCAAGGATGCCCGCAGTGTGCAGCGCCGTGTCGCGATCGGCAATCTGCGCAGCATTCTCGTACGTTGCTTGGGCGGAGTTAGCCGCAGCCTCTGCACTGTGCACGGCGGCCTCACTGGTGACGACTGCGCTCTGCGCCGCGGCCACGGCGGCTGCGCTTTTGGCCACGTTGGCTTCTGCGTTGTGCAACGCGGCCTGCTGATCGCGCGGATCAATTTGGAAGAGAGGATCGCCTGCGTGGACGTGCTGCCCCTGATGCACGAAGATTTGCGTCATCACGCCCGGAACCGTGGCGGCGATGTTCTGATTTTCACCCGCAGCCTCGATGATGCCGGACGCGGCGATGGTGTTCGCGTAGGGCGATTGCGGCGGCGGCGTCATCGGCTGGCTGTGCGGCAGGCGGCGCGCGTTGACCAGCAGCAGCAGGATCAGTGCGGTGATTCCAACCACCGGCATCACGATGCTCAATTTTTTTATCATGCGGAACCCTCATTTCCGTGCGTGGCCTGTGGGTGCAAGGCCTGTAGCTCGACTGCATCCTGCGACGCGCCGGTGGCGATCTGTGTGTGCACGCCGAGAATGCGGCCATCGCGCATATCGGCGATGCGGTCGCCAAAGCCAAAGATGCGGCTGTCGTGCGTCACGATCACAATGGCGCGCTCCGGCGACAGCACCTGCTCGCGGAAGACTTGCAGAATCCTCTGGCCGGTGTGGCCGTCGAGCGCCGCCGTCGGCTCGTCGCAGACGATGAGACGCGGGCGCGTCACCATGGCGCGCGCAATGGCCACGCGCTGTTGCTGGCCGCCGGAGAGCTTCGTGGGCAAGAACTCCGTACGATCGGCGAGTCCGACCTGTGCCAACACCGCGCGGGCCTGTGTGAGCGCATCCTCCCACGGCACGGCGTGGATCAGCAGCGGCACGGCCACATTTTCCGCCGCTGTGAGTGAGGGCAGCAGATTGTACTGCTGAAAGATGAAGCCGATATTTTCGCGGCGAAAGGCCGTCTTCTGCTCCTGCGTCATGCGATCCATGCGCTGGCCGAAGACTTCAACATCTCCGCTGGTGGCATCCAGAATGCCGCAGAGCACGCTGAGCAGTGTCGTCTTGCCGCAACCCGACGGGCCAACCAACAGCAGCAACTCGCCGCAGACGACCTCCAGATGCACGCCGTCGAGCGCGCGCACTAGCGTGGTCGCCTCGCCGTAATTTTTGTGCACATCGCGCAGACTTGCGGCCAACTCAGCCATGGAAGACTACCGCTGGTTCCAGTTTCAGCACGCGCCGGATGCTGGCCAAACTGGCTAGTAAACAGATGATGAGCACGGCGCAGAGTGCGATTGCGGCCAGTTCCCACGGCGCGGCAAAGGCAATCTTGCTCTGCGGCCCGGCGGCAAAGCCGAAGATCGAAGCCAGCCCACCGCCAATGCCAAAGCCGATGAGACCGACCAGCAGGCTTTGCAGCAGAATCATGTGGGTCAAAGTTGTCCCGCTCACGCCCATCGCTTTTAGCGCGCCAAAGAAGCGCTCATTTTGCAGCGCGAAGGCGTAAAAAGTTTGCCCGGCGATGCCGGTGCCAATCACAAAGACCATCGCCAGACTGACGCCAATACTGACGGGAATGCCCGTGTTCTTCAAGTAGTAGCCCATGGTGTGCCAGCGGTAGCCGTCCTCGGTATAAGCGGCGAGGCCGGTGGTCTTTTCAATGTTGGCGATCACCGTTTGCGTGGGCACGCCGTCTTTGGGCGCGGCCAGAATGTAGAGCAGCGTTTTGCGATCCGGCGGCAGATAGCTGAGCGCGCGGCTGTACGTGGTAAAGACGAATGGATTGGAGAGAAAATCCCGTGGAGCTTCGGCAATGCCCACCACGCGCGCCTGCGTGTCATTGATCTCAAAGCTGTCGCCAATCTTCGGGCTGCCCAGCTTGTCCGACTCCGCTTGGCCGATGATGACCGCATCGTTCTCCAGCAAATCGCGCGTGTCGCCGGACAGCATGTGCGCGGGGCGACCGTAGAGCGTCGCGTCGTCCAAGCCGTACAGACGCACGGATTGATACTGCCCATTGGCCAGCCGCGCCGTCACAATGCGGATGATGAGCGGCACGGCCCACTTGACGCCGGGCACGCTGCGCACGCGGTACAGATCGGTGTCCTGCATCGGCTCGGCATCGTCGACCGAGCGCATCAGCGGGTCGCAAATCCAGATGGGAGCGTCAACGGCCTCCACCGGGCGCGCAGTTCTGCCGATGAGGCCGCAGAAGATGCCGCCCTGCTGAATGAAGAGCAGCGAGACAAAGGCGATGCTGCTGACCAGCGTCAGGTACTTGGCGCGGTCGCCCATCAGCATCTTGATGGCGATCTTCATCATCGCGCAATCCTCCGGCGCAGAAACAGGGACAGAGGTAGATACGGCGCGGCGTGCAGAATGGTTCCCGCACGCTCGTGGCGCGAAGCGTGCTAATTCAGTTTGGCCAGCTTTTGCGCGGCAATCTGCCCAGCGGCGGAGTCCTTGTCCTTATCTTTCAACTCGGCGTAAATCTGCTTGGCTTGTTGCGGATTGGACTTTTCTTCCAAGGCAGCCAGGGCCAGCTTGGCCTCGCCTGCGGGAACGGTGACCGTGGGATGCGCAGCCAATTTCTGATAGATGGCGATTGCGTCCGTCACGCGACCTGCCTGCTCGTCCAGGCTGGCTAGCGCCATCTGCGCCAGTGCGGCCAAGTTTTTGTCATTCACGGAGGCAACCTTTTCCAAGTTGGCCTGCGCCTGCGCGGTCTGTCCTAACTGAATCTCAGTGAGGCCCTGGAAGTAGGCAGCGTTCTTGCCCGTGTTCGTCCAGCCATATTGGTTGGCTACCTGCGCGAACTGCGCCTGTGCGGCCTGCGCGCGCGCAGCGATGGAGGGATACGTCTGCACGCCTTTGGGCGCGGGCGCGGAGGCATCAGCCACCGGCGTCAGATAGGTTTGCATCGCCGCACCGAAGGCCTGTTGCGCGGCGTTCACGCGGTTGCTATAGAAAATAATTCCACCAACGCCCACGATGAGCACGGCGGCCAGCACTGCGGTGAAGAGCAGCACGGAGTTGCGGTTCTCTTGCAGCCAATCGAAGCCGCTCTGTGCGGAGTCGGCGAGGGCATTGTGTTTCAGGGCGTGTCGGGTCTGTGTGTCCACGGAGTTTGGAGTGTCCTTGCTGAAAAGATCTTCGCTTGCAGATACGCGCGCAGACGGTGCTCCTGCGCGTGGCCGCGGCAAATCGCCGGGCTGCAAGCACCGCTGATAGTGTAGCAGGGCACGGCGGCTGGATAGGGCTATGGATGCAACACCAACGACTAGGCCTATGTCTCAGGCTTGCATGGGGCACCTACGCTGCGATTACGATTCTTGCTGGCGTAGGGCGCGGTCGAGCGCGATCTTTTCCGCCATCAGCGTCTGCACCTGTGCGGAGTCGCCACGCTGCTCGGCATCGGCCAGTTCGCGGCGCAGCGCGCGCTGCCGTTGTTCCAAGCGGCGATGGTCGAGCGCGTGCAGCGCGTCGTCCACTTGCGCATCCGTGATGGATTGCATTGCCGGAGCATCTTCCATCAACACCGTGGCCAGCAGGTTGCGGCTGGCAGAGTCGGAAATGGCGTCGAGCGGCAGGGCCGCATCCGCAGGCGCGGAAGAGGCCAGCGCGCGCAGCGTGTCCAGCAACGAGGCAGCAGCCAGACCATCGAGCAGATTGGCATCGGCAGCCAAGCGTGTGCAGGCGTGGGCACGTGCCGCTGCATTGCCGGGTTGGGCCAGCACGCGCAGCAGCAGCTTTTCCGCCGCGCTCAGCGTGCCTTGTTGCGCAGGCGATGTGCGCAGTGCGCTGCGTCGCGCTCCGGCGGCTTGGCGCAGTTCCTGCCGCACCAGGGCAGAGTCCACGCCGAGCTTTTGCGCCGCGTCGGCGGCAAACTCATCGCGTGCGATACGGCTGGGGATGCGCTGCATGTGCGGCAGCAGATACTCGATGGCCTTGGCCTTGGCGTCGGGGGTGATGGGTGGAAAGAGCGTGCGCGCGCGGTCGATGAGATAGTCCCCATGCCGCCGCGCTGCGCGCAACACGGCGATGTAGGCTTGCGCGCCGCGCTCGCGCACAAAGCGATCCGGGTCGAGTCCGCCTTCGAGCGTGACCACTTTGACGCTGCAACCCTCCTCCACCAGTAAGGAGATGGATTTTTCCGCAGCGTTTGCGCCCGCGGTGTCGGGGTCAAAGTTCAACACCACCTGCTGCGTGTGCCGTTTGAGCAGGCGTACCTGCGCCTCAGTAAAGGCTGTGCCGCTGGTGGCCAGCACGTTGGGAATGCCTGCCATAAAGACGGAGATGCAATCCATCTGGCCTTCGACGAGCAGCGCAAACTCATATTGCCGGATGGCTTGTTTGGCCTTGTCGAGATTGAAGAGCACGCTGCCCTTGGTGTAGAGCGGCGTCTCTGGCGAGTTCAAATACTTCGGCCCGGATTTTTCATCCGCATCGAGCGCGCGCGCAGTAAAGGCGATCGTGCGCCCGGCCTCATTGCGAATGGGGAAGGTGATGCGCTTGCGAAAGCGTGCATAAAGCGGGCCGGGACGACCTGCGCCTGCGGCATCCTCCTGCTCCTTCCAACTGAAAAGGCCGCTGGCGCGCAGGGTTTCTTCGTCGAAGTCGCCGCTCATCCGGTCGCGCAGCGTGGAGAAGGACTCCGGCGCATAGCCGATGCCGAAGGTGGTGATGGCCTGCTGCGTGACGCCACGACTGGTCAGGTATTCACGCGCGCGCGCGGCTTCGGGCGACTGCAACTGCTCGGCAAACCAGCGGCTGGCGAACTCATGCGCGTCCAACAAGCGGCGGCGCAGGCGTGCATCGCGAGCCTCTTCGGGGCTGGAAAACTCCTGCTTGGGCAGCGGAATGCCGCAGCGCTGGGCCACGGCGCGCACGGCCTCTGGAAAGCTGAGGCCCTCCATTTTTTGCACGAAGGTAAATACGTCGCCAGACTGACCGCAGCCGAAGCAATGGTAGAACTGCTGCGCGGCATGGACGTTAAAGGAGGGCGATTTTTCCTTGTGAAATGGGCACAGGCCCTTGTAGCTCTGCGCGCCAGCCTTGGTCAGACGCACGGCCTCGCCGACGATGCGAACAATGTCCGCCTGCTGCTTCACGGTCTGGGCAAAGCCGTCTGCCATGGGGTCTAAGGATGAGTGTAGTGCAGGGAGGGGGTGGCGCGGCATGCACAAAAATTGAGCGGAACGAAGTTCAATTTTTTATGATTGTAATAGTCAGACAGGCAAAGAGTATGTTGCAGGCTGAAATCATTTTTTAAGATTAGGATTCTCTTGTTGTGAAATCACAACGCGCAGTCCGCTTTCCGACAGAATCTTTGCAAGCATCTGTCGGATTTGCGTTTGCTCTGTTTCCATTTGATTAAAATACCTAGGTTGATATGCGCTGTGTTTGATATATTCCACTGTGTGGTTATATCCGACTCTTTTTCCAATCGCTTGGTACAAATCAGTCTGTAAGTCCATCAGCTTTTCGTCCCAGACTGGACTGTTGTTCCCACTCGTATTCAAATGAGATAAAACCTTGGCCCAACTATCTCGAATCGGTTTGTCGTTGTGCCGATCGAAGACCGTGTCAATTGAATTCACCGCGCGAACATACTCTGGGTGTAGCGGTGCAGCTCGCAGGGACATCAACGTGAGATATGAGTGAAGACGAAGGTTCTTTTTCTCGCGAATGCGGTCAAGGAACGTTGCGCCATGAGCGCAAAAATTGGACCAAAGAAAACAGCAAAAAGCGTGATCCAGTCGAACCAGTGGGGTGTGTGATTCATTGCTTCGACACAGTATACTCCAGCATTCAAACCACTTCACCGAAAATTTCTGTCATTCTGGGCGACCAAGGGGGAGCGAAGAATCCAGAGAATCCTCGCCTTTGTATCAGGGCAGGCATCCTCTGGATTCTTCGTCGCGATGCTCCTCAGAATGACTTCCATGGAAAGGCTTTACTGCGGTTGCTGGCGCAGCCTTTGCTCGGAATGGCAAAGCGCGATGCAAAAGTGCACTTGATTGCTGGTATTGTGCATCCACGCCTAAAAGCGCAGCAGGTAGGTCAGTTTCAGGTAGAGGGTTTTGTCGCTGTTCATGAGCGAGGAGTAAGTGATGGGTAGGATGGGGTCGGCTGGGTTACAAAGGCCGTTGGTGTCGCGTGTGCAGAGTGCGCGGTTCAGATTTTGAAAATCCCCGATATAGCCAAAGTAAACTGCCGTGCCCGGATGTGGCATATAGGTGAAGAGCGCGTCCGCAAATAAGTTCTTTGAGTTACTTAAGCTCGTGTAGTTGGCGTTGGGGAGTGTGGCAATGTACTCCCCGATGAGATTGAAGGAGACGGCCTGGGTCATCTGATAGTTCCAGCGCGAGATCAGCTCATGGTTGTCGTAGACTGAGCTACCTGTAACTGGGTTGGTGAAGTGTGTGTAGGTGTAGCTATTTTGTAAGTCGATGGGTGAGATTGGCTTCAATTCCAAGTTTAAGTTGGGCGAAGTAACATTGACAGGATTTGGCCCGCTGCCGGTTTGCGGTTCGTAGTTGATGACCGTGCCCATGTAGGCTCCGCCGCCCACGGCGATGTAAGGCACGGGCGAAGAGTAAAAGTTCATGCCTTCGGTATGGCTGTGGTACTCAACATTTTGCGGCAGCGCGGAGTAATCCACGGGGCGCAGACGATCTTGGCCTAAGTCCACGTTGGCAGAAACGGAAGTGCGGCGTTGGAAGTTAACGCTGTAAGTCGGGTTGACATAGAAGTCCAGCGGCAGGCCGGTGTGATCCCAGATGCGCTCGCTATAGATGCTGGGGCCATGCGATTGCACGGGGCCATGCGCGGGGCGGAAGGTATAGCCATAGTATCCATTGGGTTCGCGCGTATCGGGCCTGCGAAAGAAGCCTGTGTCTGTTACAAAGCCTGCGGCGGTGTCGTTGTAGGCGATCCATGCGTTCTGGTGTAGGTCAGAGTAGTTGACATTCTGCTGATAGACCTGGCCGCTGCAAGCGAGAGCGCCGGTTTCGCAGGCTTGTTCGCCGGTGGTGGAGTTGGAGAGATTTTCCGTCTCGGATGTAATGGCTTGCCCGGTCAACGTCCAACGTTGGTGCAGGCGCGCGCGGTAATCGAAGCCTCCGGCACGGTTGGAGGAGCCGATATATTCGTGATCGGCGTAGATGACACCAACGTTCGACAGCGGGCCAACGTCGCGGTTGACGCGCGCCATGTAGAAATGCGCGCGGGTGTTGAAGTCGGGAGTCCCCGGCGGAACCATCTGGCCGGGATTGCGATCATCCACGTCGAGCAGTCCCATCGCCCACGGCCCCAGCTTGCCGGTGAGCCGCGCGCCAAACTGTGGCAGCACGATGTTGTCGGTGTAGTAGAGGCTGATCGGCGTCATGAAATAGCTGCTGTTCTCGATGAAGAACGGACGCACCTCTGGAAAGTAGGCTGGGAAGCGCTGATTGGGCGGTGCGGGATTGTCGATGCCGACTTGGCTGAAGTCGGGGTTCACCGTGGTGTCGAGCACCAGACTGTTGTGCAGAATGAATTTTGCGTCGAGGCCGGCGTAGCCCTGGAGATGCTTGTCTTGAAAGTAGGGATCGAGCGGGTTGACGGTGTTCAACTGGCGTAGATTGCGGGCCAGCGCATAGGGTTCCAGTTGCCAGTTGCGTCCGTGCTCAATGTGCGTGAATCCATCGACGGCCAGCTCCTGCGTCAGGCGTCCAGCAACGGCGTGCTTTACCTGCGGCCAGAAGACGTATTCATTTGCATGCGAGATGCCACGCTCCAGCAGAATGCCCCAGGTGCGCATTGCGCCCTCTGGAGCCTTGGCAAAGTAGAGGCTGGCAAAGGGAATGCGCATCAGTACGACATAGCCTTGCGGTGTGCGGCGTCCCCAAGTATCCCAAACGGTGTCGAAGGAGTAGTCCGAGCCGTTCTGCTCGCTGTAGAGAGCATCGGCTTGGATGCCGCGCGCGTTGGACTTGAAGACGAAGGCTCGCCGTTGATCGTGAAAGGTGTCAATGACCAGTTCGACGAAGTCGTCATCGCCCAGGTTGTCGCGCGCCAGCATGTGCGCGCGGATCAGGCCGGGCTGCGCATCACTGCAAACAAAGGCCGCGTACAGGTACGCATGCGTGTAGCCAAGATAGGCGACGGTTGGCTCGGTCGTGGGTTGGCCATCGGATGGGTAGCGCTGGATGAA
This sequence comes from Acidobacteriota bacterium, assembly GCA_021851625.1. Classification (GTDB taxonomy): domain Bacteria; phylum Acidobacteriota; class Terriglobia; order Terriglobales; family Acidobacteriaceae; genus JAJZCX01. Next base: position 16,046 of record JAJZCX010000002.1, read on the forward strand.
GTTGTCGACGCGCAGCATCTCTGCCGCAGGCGTGGCGCGCACGGGGGTGATGAGAAAATCACTCAGCCTCGGTTCGCCGCTCAAACGAGGAATGCTCAAGCGCGGTGTATAGCGCTGCGTGGGCAGTGGAGTTTGCGCCGGCCTCGGCAGGGAGACATCCGGCGCATTGGGCAGGTTGCCAGCGGGCAGGGCCACAGGATCGATGCGACTCGGGATGTGCGTGCAGGCATGTGCGGCCAGGCTCAAGATGCAAAGCGGCAAGGCCGCAACTGCCAAGCGGAAATCAATCTTCATCCGTATCCAACCCAGTCCAAAAGTACTGCGGTACTCTTGTGTGCAGGCAGGCGAACGTGCTGCCGCAATTTTGATTCTAACGGTACACGACCCTTCCTTGCGGTCTTGGCAACCGCAGATTCCTCGACTCACTGCGTTCGCTCGGAATGACAAGGTGTGCGTGAGGTGTGCGTGTCGGCAATGCCCGCACCCATAAATGCACTGTCATCCCGACCGGAGCGAAGCGGAGTGGATGGATCTGCGGTTTTTCGTGTTGAGGAGTGTGCGGCAGCGTGTGCTGATTAAAACAAGCCGGTTTGCTTGCGCGGTGGTTCGATGCCGAGGTGTTGGTAGGCCAAGCGTGTGGCGACGCGGCCACGCGGCGTGCGATCGAGAAATCCGATTTGAATCAGAAACGGCTCGTAAACCTCTTCGAGCGCGTCCTCTTCCTCGGCCAGAGCGGCGGCCAGCGTGTTCAGGCCGACGGGGCCGCCATCATATTTTTCGATGATCGTGCGCAGCAGACGGCGATCCATCTCATCAAATCCATGCGCGTCCACTTCGAGCATCTCCAGGGCGGCGATGGCCGTGGCGCGATCGATGTGTCCGCTGGCGCGCACCTGCGCATAGTCACGCACGCGGCGCAGCAGACGGTTGGCGATGCGGGGCGTGCCGCGCGAGCGCAGAGCAATCTCCGCTGCGCCGTCGGGATCGACGGGGATCTGCAGCACCTCCGCCGAGCGTTCCACGATGATGCGCAGTTCGTCTTCGGTGTAAAACTCCAGCCGCAGCAGAATGCCAAAGCGCGACAGCAGCGGTGAGGCCAGCAGACCTGGGCGCGTGGTGGCGGCGACAAAGGTGAAGGGATGCAGGTCCAGCACATGCGTGCGCGCGGCGGGGCCTTGGCCGATCATGATGTCCAGTTTGTAGTCTTCGAGCGCTGTGTAGAGCTTCTCTTGCAGACCGGCCTGCAGGCGATGAATCTCATCCAAAAAAAGTACCTGATGCTGCTTCAGATTGGTGAGGATGGCCGTGAGGTCGCCTTGAATTTGCAGCGCCGGGCCGGAGGTCTGCTGGAAGCCCACGCCGAGTTCGTTGGCAATGATGTTGGCCAGCGTGGTTTTGCCCAATCCCGGCGGGCCGGAGAGCACCACGTGATCGAGCGCATCGCCACGGCTGCGCGCAGCCTCCAACGCAATGGCAAGCTGCTCCTTGGCCTTGCGCTGGCCGATAAATTCGCCTAAGCGCTGCGGGCGCAGCTTCAACTCGAAGCTGACGTCATCCTCCACCACGGTGGCGGAGACGCGGCGCGCGGAACGGTCTTGAGCATCATCGGCGTGCATGTAAGCGGATGGTACCGCGCGCGCTTGGCCCGGTGCAATGGCGCACAAAAAAGGCTCTGCTGTGCAAAAAAATCAGCGTGCTGCATGGACAACCTCAGACCAAGCGGCAACCGGCGAGAGATTCGAGCACAACGAGCGGTGATTCTTCTGGTGTGACCATGGCATCGGGTGCGACCAGCAGCGTCTGCTCCAAGGCAAACCTGCCAGAGAGCACTGCGTGCGGCACCGAGTCGGTGTAGACCATCCAACTAGAACCGGGCGGCAGTGAAACAGCGGTGTGCTGGCCGTTCGTTTGATAGTCCGCATTCTCTTTCAAAACATCATGGAAGCGCAGCATGAACTGGTCATAGGACGAGCGACGCAGCGCAGGCCACGCCTTGCCAAGGGACGTGTGGCCCAGTGTCGAGCGCGCGGCACGTTGCAGCAGACCTTCGGCGCGGGGCGCGGGAGTTGTCGAGGGCACCATCTGCGGAATGAGCGTGCGGAAGGGTTCTCCAACGATCCACTCGCGCGATTGCGTGGGATGAATGTTGGTAAAGAAGCGCAGAATGCGCGCGCCGTGCGTGGGTCGTGTGGGGAAGGCATCCGTGTGCAGCAGATCGTTGCGCTTGTGCAGTGGCAGTGCGCGGCCTTGCTCTTCGAGCGGGCGAAAGCTGGCGTAGTCCACCTGCCAGCGCGCAGTGTAGGGGGTGAGAAACTCCGTCAAAAATTGCAGCGCACCGCGGGAGTAACTGCGCAGAATGCGCAGGAGCCGTTCACTGGCTGCGGGATCGTTGGATTCCAACTTTGCGCCTGCGATGCAGTCTTGCAGCGGCTTGTAGGCAAGATTTTTGTGCAGGGAACGATGGCCATGTTCCAAGCCGCGCAGGAAGGCCAAGTCCTCTTCAGCCAACATGATGGGCGATTGCGGAAAGAGCAGGATGTTGCCCGCCTCCAGTTGGCGGCAATGTTCCATGGCCTGCACTGTATTTTGCGAGGCGCTCGTGAAATCCTTCGCAGCGCCAGTGGATTCAAGCGTGACAACGCGGTGCATGGAGGCGATTCTTCCAGAGAGTAGTGGTTAATCCTGCCCAGCAAGTTTGCGGCGGAGCCAGAGGCTGAGCAGATAGGCCAGACTGACCAACATGGCCGTCAGTCCGACGGGCGCGGCGATGAACTTGTAACTGATGCTGAGGTTCTCGATGGAGAGATGATGCAGCGCATCATAAAAGATGACGCCGAAAATGGCGCAGAATGTTGTGAGGAAGAAGGCCAGAAATCCAGAAGCGGCTCCGAGCAGCAAGCTGGAGAAAAACCCAAAGCGTCCCACGGGAATTCCAAAAAAAGTGGCTTCGCGCGCGCTTGTGGATTGCGCAGCGGCAGCCGGAGAGGATTGGGTCATGAGTAGCAACTCCTCGTGCGGAGCAGCGAGGCGCAAACCCGCGCGGCTCCTGTCAGATAGAATACAGCCTTATGGCAGAAGCCGCTCAAATTCCATGGATGCCCGTGCCTGATGTGGTGCGCGGTTTGGCCGTGCAGCAAGCCCCGAATGGGCTTTCGTATGCGCCTTTTGGGCAAACGCACCTGCCCACGTTGGATTTAGAGCGCATGGTGCAGGCCGTTCCGGCCAGCATTGCAGCGGCCTTGCATCGCCGCGCCTACTGTTTTGTTCCTTTGGTGCTGGGCGAAAGCGAAGAGGCCATGGTGGCCCCGGATTATTGCGTGGAGTGGAGCGATCGCGCGATCTGCCATCGCAATGCCACGGTCAGTGGCTCCGATTACACCTTCATTTCCACACGCCTGATGCACGATCGCTTCGCGCTGGCTTTTGAGTTTTTCATCAACGTGGGCCACCACTTTGTGGATGCGGTGGGCGTGCCGGAGGGATTCTCCCAGAATGTGTGGGCACAGGCCGAGGCCGATGTGCGCGGCGAAACCAGCCAGGATGCGTGGGAGAACCGCAGACTGGCATTGGTCGCGCGCAACGGTGCGGTGGATGAAAAGGCTCGCGGTGAATATCTGACGGCAGCCTTCTCGGATGCTGTGGCGATTTATCTGCTCTCACTGACGGTGGATTTTGACTACTCCGAGCTGCGCGAGCGCGGCTATCCGCTGTTGGCCCCGCAGTCGCTGGCCGAGCGGTTGCGCACGGTTGCGGAGATCTTTCCGCCGAATGCCGGCTATGAGTTTGCCATTCGCAGCCGCCGCCGCAGCGGATAGGTGCTCTCTTTCCAACTCGAAAGCGCCATTCTGAGTGAACCTGCCCTGAGCGAGCCGCAGGCGCGTCGAACGGGAAGAATCCAGAGGGTGACGGCTGGGTCGATGCAGCGTAGATTCTCTGGATTCTTCGCTCCGCTCAGAATGACTCGTCGTTGAGGTGGAAATTCCCACACAACAAACAACTTGTTCTTCTGGGTGAACATTCCGCCCACAACACCTTGTCCATCCGAACGAAAACAACGCACAACAAATACCTTGTCATTCCGAGCGGAGCGCAGCGTAGTCGAGGAATCTGTGGTTGGTTGCACGGGAAAAAGAAACCGCAGATCCCTCCACTGCATCCGCCCGTGGCGGACTTCGGTCGGGATGACAAATCCTCAAATACACCAAGTCATTCTGAGCGACCAACGGGCGCGAAGAATCCAGAGGGTGATGGGTGGGTCGATGCGCGTAGATTCTCTGGATTCTTCGCTGCGCTCAGAATGACTCGTCGTTGAGGTGGAAATTCCCACACAACAAACAACTTGTTCTTCTGGGTTAAGACTCCGCACAACACACACCTTGTCATTCCGAGCGGAGCGCAGCGTAGTCGAGGAATCTGCGGTTGCGCAGGGCATATCACATCAGGGGTCCCCATTCTTCGCCGCTTTTGCGAAGGGTGGGGGTGAACCGCAGATCCCTCCACGGCGTCCGACTCTGCGGACTTCGGTTAGGATGACAGCGCTGTCGGTGTGCGAGATACAATCGGGCCATGATCGCTCATCTGCGCGGCAAGCTGCTCACCAAATCCCCGCAAAGCGTGGTGGTTGAGGCCGCAGGCGTTGGCTATGAAGTCGCCATCAGCATTCCCACCTATACGGGCCTGCCCGGCGAAGGCGCAGAGGTGGCGCTGCACATTTACACGCACGTGCGCGAGGAAGCGCTGGCGCTCTTTGGTTTTGCCGATGCGACGGAAAAACAACTCTTTGAAAAATTGATTTCCATCAGCGGCGTGGGGCCAAGTCTGGCGCTGAAGGTGTTGAGCGGGCTGAATGCGGAGCGGCTGATCGCGGCCATTCGCGGGCAGGATGCAGCCACGCTGACGCGCATTCCCGGTATAGGCAAAAAGACCGCCGAGCGTCTGGTGCTGGAATTGAAAGACAAGTTGGATGCGCTGGGGCCAGTGGCAGCCGCTGGCACGCATGCGCCCGTGGCGGAGGATGTGATCTCCGCGCTGGTGAACTTGGGCTATCAGCGCCCGGCGGCGGCCAAGGCAGTGGAAACCGCAGTGGAACGCAGCCCGGAGCACCGGGAGAGCTTTGAGGCTCTGTTTCGGGCGGCCATGGCGGCCATGCGCTAAGTCATGGTTTGGGTGTAGTATCTGGTTGGTATATATCACAGACGGGGAAAAGCGCCCACAATCTGAAGCGATTTAGATTGATTGTTGTTGCCATAGGCAGGTATAGTCTTGTGTGTTTGTGGCGACAGGGGGAATGGACTGACCCCGTGGTCTGCGCAAGTGTCCGGCGGCTTGAATGCTTGCCGGGATCTCAACGGATACAAGGTTGAAGGACGAATGCCGAATTTTTCCGCAGCGGGTTGCACCGCACAGCACTC
>JAJZCX010000242.1 GCA_021851625.1 Acidobacteriota bacterium
CGTCGGCTTGCGTCCGCCGCTGATGTAGACCTGCGCCTGCGCTGGAGCAATACGCTCGTGCGATCCGGGTTGCGCGCGTCGTGCATCGATGGCGACAACCACGGCCTGCGCGCCGAAGCGTGCGCCAATGGCTTCGATTAAACCCGGCTCAGTGATTGCTGCTGAGTTCAAGCTGATCTTGTCCGCGCCCGCATCGAAGACGCGCGTGGCATCGTCCAACGTGCGGATGCCGCCGCCAACAGTGAAGGGAACAAAGATGCGCTCCGCTGTGCGACGCACGGCGTCGAGCAACGTGTCGCGGCCTTCGTGCGTGGCCGTGATGTCGAGAAAAACAATCTCATCGGCACCGCCCTGCACGTGTCGCTCGGCTAGTTCCGCGGGATCGCCCGCATCGCGCAGGCCGACAAACTGTACGCCTTTGACGACGCGCCCAGCGGTTACATCCAGACAGGCGATGATTCTCCGCGTCAGCATGAAGGCATCTCCAAAAAATTACGCAAAATTTGCAAACCGGCTGCGCCGGATTTTTCGGGATGGAACTGTACGGCCATCCAGTTGCCATCTTCCACCGCAGCGGAAAATTCTCCCGCGTAGCTGGTGGCGGCCACCGTGGCTTGCACGCGCGGTGCGCGATAGGAATGCGTGTAGTACACAAACGTTCCCGGCTCGACATTGTGCAACAGGCGCGAGGGCCGCGTCATCTCCAGTGAGTTCCAGCCGACATGCGGACACTTCACGCCAGCGGGAAAGCGCTCACACCGTTCGGGAAATACGCTGAGGCCCGGCGTCGCGGGCGCTTCTGTGCTGCCGTTGAATATCCATTGCAAGCCAACGCAGATGCCCAGGAAAAGCGCACCCTGCGCGACACGTTCGCGGATGGCCTCGGCGAGTCCCGAAGCAAAGAGTCGTTCGGTTGCGGCAAAGTGTCCCACGCCGGGCAAAATTATTTTTTCCGCTGTGCGCAGCGCAGACGGGTCTTCTGTCACCAGAGGATCGCAACCGAGCGAGCGCAGTGCTTTGCAGACAGAGGTAAGATTGCCTGCTCGATAATCGGCGACTGCGATCATAGCAATCCCTTCGTGCTGGGCAGCATGGTGCGCAGTTGCGCATCGCGCGAACAGGCGAAGCGCAATGCGCGCGCGAAGGCCTTGAAGATGGCCTCAATCTTATGGTGATTCGAGCGGCCATACATCACCTTGAGATGCACATTGGCGCGAGCGCCGCGCGCGAAGCCCTCGAAGAAGTCGTAGAGCAATTCTGTTTGCAGGTCGCCGACCAAGCGTACGCGCACCTGTGCATCTACGACGCAGGCCGAGCGCCCGCTTAGATCGATGGCCGCAATGGCTAGCGTCTCATCCATCGGCATTAGAAAATATCCGGCGCGCAGAATTCCTTTTTTGTCGCCGAGCGCGCGGTCAAAGGCCTCGCCGAGTGCAATGCCAACATCTTCGACCGTGTGGTGTTGATCCACATCGAGGTCGCCCTTGCATTGCAACGTGAGGTCAAAACCGCCGTGGCGCGTGAACAGTTCCAGCATGTGGTCAAAAAAACGGATGCCGGTCTGCACTTCGTAACGGCCCTGGCCTTCGAGCGTGAGGCGCAGATGAATCTTCGTTTCGGTGGTGTTGCGGTCTAGTGCGGCAGTGCGCGCTTTTACTTTTCCGGTTGCCATTGCAACTCCTTCAGTGTCTCTGCGAGTGCGAGGATGCCGCGCTCTGTCTGCTCCAACGTGCCTGCGGTGATGCGCACGCAGCCATCGCAGCCCGGGTCGCGGCTGCGGTCGCGGATCAAAATTCCACGGCGACGCATTCCCTCAACGACCGCAGCGTGCTGTGGGCCAATCTTCATCAGCACAAAATTGGCATGGCTGGGCCATTGTGGAACGCGCAGTGCATCGAGCGCGGACACGATGCGTTCGCGCGATTGGCGTACCTGCTCCGCATACCACGTGATGTATGCCTCGTCCTGCAGCGCAACAGGCAGGCACTCTAGCGCAACGCTGTTCACGTTGTAGGGTGAACTGACCTTGCGCACAAAACGCATTGCCTCCGCGTGGCCCGCGAGCAGTCCGATGCGCAATCCGGCCAAGCCATAGGCTTTGGAAAATGTACGCGCGACAAAAAGATTGGGAATGCGCGCGGTGTCGGCCAGCAAAGACTCGCCGTGAAAGTGGTAGTACGCCTCATCGACCAGCAGACCGGCGTGCGGCGCACGCTCGGCGATGGCGAGCAGCGTAGAGCGATCGGCAATCGCGCCAGTCGGATTGTTGGGCGAAGCAATCATGATGAGCCGCGTTGCGGGAGTAATCGCATCGAGCACGCGCTGCGCAGGAAATTGCAAATCTGCGCCAGCCTGCACCGAGCGCACGGTTGCACCCGTCATCTCCGCGTACAGCGCATACATGGAAAACGTGGGCGTGACGACGACGGCCTCATCCTGCGGCTCCAAATAGGTTTCGCAGATGAGGTGCAGCGCTTCATCCACACCATTGGTCAGCAACACGGCGCGCGCATCCAAACCAAAGTGCGCGGCGGCGATGCGCTCGCAGTGCTCGCGTTCAGGATATTTTGTGAGGCCGTCGGCTTGGATATGTGCGAGCACATCCGCAACGCGCGGCGAAGGAGCCAGCGTGTTTTCGTTGAAGTCCAAACGCAGGCCCTCACGCCCGGCCAGCGGCGGGTGGTACTCGCTCATGCGTTCGACGGCTGTACGCGGACGCAACTTGGTGCCGATTTCTGTACTCATTGGGTTGCGGCCTCCTGGTTCTTTTTTGCAGCAGCGCGCTTTTGCAAACGCACGCGCACAGAGGCAGCATGTGCACACAGCCCCTCCGCATCAGCCAGACGCGCAGCGTGCGGGCCAAAGACGCTCATCGCCGCAGGTGTGTAGCTTTGCGTGGTCACCAAGCGCAGATAATCGTAGACGCTCAGCCCAGCGCGCACGCGCGCACTGCGCCCTGTGGGCAGCACGTGGTTGGGGCCGGAGATATAGTCGCCCATGCTCTGTGGCGTGGTGTCGCCAATAAAAATCGAACCGGCGTGGCGCACCCAATTCAAGTCGCGCTCGGTGTCAATGGTCAGGTGCTCCGGCGCCAATCGATTCGCCGTAGCCGCCATGGCCTGCGCAGAGTCAGCGAGAAAGATGTAGCCGTTTTTCTTGAGCGCTTGTTGCGCGATGGTGTTGCCCTGCGCCTGCACTTGCACTTGCTGCGCTACAGACTGTGCCAGCACGGCATTGCAGGTGACGAAGATGGCAAGCGCGTTCGGGTCATGCTCGGCCTGCGCCACCAAATCAGAGGCAATGTATTGCGCATCGCCATTGGCGCTGGCAAAGACAATCTCCGTTGGTCCGGCCAGCATGTCGATGCCGCAATCAAATGCGACCAGTTTCTTTGCCGTGGTGACGTACAGATTTCCAGGGCCGACGATTTTATCCACGCGCGCCAGGCTCTCCGTGCCATAGGCCAGTGCAGCTACAGCCTGCGCTCCACCGATGCGGTAGAACTCCTCGACGCCCGCCAAGTGCGCGGCGGCCAGCGTCTCGCGCGCGGGGCGCGGAGAAACAACCACGATGCGCGCAACGCC
>JAJZCX010000243.1 GCA_021851625.1 Acidobacteriota bacterium
TGCATGGTGAAAACCAACTCATCGCGATAGACCACAATCGAGCGCACCTGCGGATCCTCTGGCCGATACGAGATGACACCGCACTCCACCGCGTGCGAGAGAATCTCATCCGCCATGCGACTGGCCAGCGAACGCTGCACCGTGACTTTGATCTGCGGCGAGAGTCGTCGAAAAGCATCCACCACCGGCAGCAGATACATGCAGGTGTACTCGTTGGCCGCCAACAGCAATTGTCCGCGTTGCAGGGAGCGCAACTCCGCCAGCGCACCGGTAGCCTCACTGCGCAGGTTCAGCAGCTTTTGCGCATAGTCACGTAGCACCTCGCCCGCGGCGGTCAGCGTGGCGTCGCGCGAGGTGCGATCAAAGACCGGCTCGCCCACATCGGCTTCAAGCTTGCGAATCACCTGGCTGATGGCTGGCTGCGTCCGGCGCAGCCGCACCGCGGCGCGCGAGAAACTGCGCTCCTCCACCACCGCTAGAAAGGTCTCGAGTTGAAATAAATCCATGCCGCTCCCCCGTCGATTTCCTTGTCTCTTGTTTTTGCTTATCAAATAAAATTATTTAATGGTTACATGCTTCTCCATAAAACAATCTTATGATACCCTAAGAGGGCAGTCGTGGAATCATCCCGCGCATTTCCCATAGAATCAGGATCAAAGCCGGGATTCTAACGAACAGGAAGATCGCATGGGCCAGGAACGCGTCCAATTTTTCGACACCACTTTGCGCGACGGCGAACAATCGCCGGGTTGCAGCATGCACACCACAGAAAAGCTGCGCATGGCGCGCCAGTTGGAAACCCTCGGTGTGGACATCCTTGAGGCGGGCTTTGCCATCGCCAGCGAAGGCGACGCAGCCGCCATTCACACCATCGCCAGCGAGGTGCGCGGGCCGCAAATTGCCAGCCTCTCTCGCGCACGCAAAGAAGACATTGAGGCCGCAGCCCGCGCGTTGGAACCGGCGCGCAGTTCGCGCATTCACATCTTTCTGGCCAGCTCTGACATTCACCTCGAATACAAATTGAAGATCACGCGCGAGCAGGCATTGGAACAGGCCGACGCCGCCGTGCGCTTGGCTGCGCAGTTGGTCGATACGGTGGAGTTTTCGCCAGAAGACGCCACGCGCACAGATGTGGATTTCCTCTGCAAGATTGTCGGCGTGGCCGTCAATGCAGGCGCGACCGTCATCAATCTGCCCGACACCGTCGGCTACACCATTCCGCAGGAGTACGCGGCGCTCTTCCGCACGTTGCGCCAGCGTGTGCCCGGCATGGAGAAGGTGACGCTCTCCTGCCACTGTCATGATGACCTCGGCATGGCCGTGGCCAACAGTCTGGCCGCGATTGAGGCCGGTGCGCGTCAGGTGGAGTGCACCATCAATGGCATTGGCGAACGCGCAGGTAACGGCGCGTTGGAAGAGATTGCGGCGGCCATGCACGTGCGCGCGGACAAATTTCCCTTCACGCACGGACTGCATTTGGAGCAGTTGTACCCAACCAGCCAGTTGCTGAGCCGCACCATCAGTTATGGCCCCTCGCCGAACAAAGCGATTGTGGGCAGCAACGCCTTTGCGCATGAGGCCGGCATTCACCAGCACGGCGTGCTGTCGAATCCGCTCTGCTATGAAATCATCACACCCGCCGCAGTGGGCGTGCCCAGCAATCGCATGGTGCTCGGCAAACATTCGGGCCGCCACGCGCTGGCGCACCGGCTTACGGAGTTGGGCCACTCGCTGGACCGCGACGCACTCGAAGAGGTTTACCAGCGCTTCATTCATTTGGCTGACCGCAAGAAGGCAGTCTATGACCAGGATTTGCTGGCGTTGCTGGCCCCCATGCCTGCGGCGCAGACGTAGGGAGTCCGCTTCGATTCAGTGGATTCACAACATTTCACATCCGCATCAGAACGAGGGTTATTCATGCAATTGAAGATCACAGTGGTTGCAGGCGACGGCATCGGGCCAGAGGTGACACGCGAAGCGGTCACCATTCTCCGCACAGTGGCGGAGTTGAACGGCCACCAGTTCACATTCAACGAGCAGCCCATTGGCGGCGTGGCCATCAAGGCCCACGGAACGCCGCTGCCCCCGGCAACGCTGGACGCCACGCTGGCCAGTGATGCCGTGCTGCTCGGTGCCGTCGGCGGCAATGAGTTTAATTCCCTGCCGCCCAGCCAACGCCCGGAGGCGGGCCTGTTGCAGTTACGCCAAGCCCTCGGCGGCTTCGCCAACCTGCGCCCCTCGATTGCCTACCCGGCGCTGGCCGGCAACTCGCCGCTGCGCCCTGAAGTGACCGATGGCGCGAACATTCTCTTTGTGCGCGAGTTGCTCAGCGGCCTGTACTTTGGCGCGCCGCGCTCTTGGAACAAGGAGACGGGCGTCGCGCTCAACACCATGTATTACACGCGCGAAGAGGTGCTGCGCGTGGCCCACGTGGCCTTTGAGCAGGCCCGCAAGCGCCGCAAAAAAGTTACCTCCGTCGATAAGGCCAACGTGCTCGAAGTCTCGCAACTCTGGCGCGCTGCCGTCACCGAGGCTGCTGCCAGCTATCCCGATGTGACGTTGGAGCATCAATATGTGGACGCCTGCGCCATGCACCTGATGAACACGCCGCGCAACTTTGACGTGGTGCTGGCGGAAAATCTCTTCGGCGATATTTTGACGGACGAAGCCGCTGTCATCACCGGATCGCTGGGCATGTTGCCCTCGGCCACCGTGGGCGGCAAGGTGAATCTGTATGAGCCGGTGCACGGCTCCGCGCCCGACATCGCCGGAACAGGCAAGGCCAATCCGCTGGGCGCGATTTTGACCGCGGCCATGCTGCTGCGCCACTCCGCTGGATTGGAACAGGATGCGCTGGCTGTCGAGGCCGCCGTGAATCAAGTATTGGCGCAGGGCAATCGCACGGCAGACATTGCGCGCAGCGGGGCAGCGGGGCAAAGCTCTGGCCAGACCATCGTGAGCACGCAGGAGATGGGCAAGCTGGTCTTCGCCGCGCTCAATGAGATCGTCAATCGCAAGCAGGCGCTGCACGCGGTTTAGCGGTTTAGAAAATTTGTCATTCCGAGCGAAGGCTGCGCAGCAGCCGTAGTCGAGGAATCTGCGGTACGAGATAAGGACACGGAAGTACATACGGACTCTATGACGACACAAGCAAAAACGCTCTTCGAAAAAATCTGGGATGCACACTTGGTCGCCGAACCCAAGGGCGAACCGGCGTTGCTCTACATTGATCTGCACTTGTTGCACGAGGTCACCTCGCCGCAGGCCTTTGAAGGCTTGCGTCTGGCGGGACGCAAGGTGCGTCGCCCGGAGCGCTGTTTGGCCACGGTGGATCACAACGTGCCTACCACCTCCGTGCAAGACCGCTTGGTGATTGCCGACGCCATCTCCTCTAAACAAGTCGAAACGCTGCGCCGCAACTGCGCCGAGTTCGGCGTGGAGATGTACGATGTGCAGTCGCCCAAGCAGGGCATCGTACACGTCATCGGGCCGGAGCAGGGCTTTACCAAGCCGGGCATGACCATCGTCTGCGGCGACAGCCACACCAGCACACATGGAGCC
>JAJZCX010000244.1 GCA_021851625.1 Acidobacteriota bacterium
CAGCGTGAAGACGACATGCTTCGTCTCCCCCGGGGCCAAGTGCACGCGCGTGAAGCCCGACAGCTTGCGCAGCGGGTTCACCGGCGAAGCGGGCGGAATCAGATAGAGTTCCGCAACCTCATCGCCCGCAATCTTCGACGTATTTTTCACGTCCGCCTCCACCGTCAGCGGCGCACCTGCCTGCACCGTCTGCGTCGAAAGCTTCAGATTGCTATAGGTGAAGCTGGAGTAGCTCAGCCCGTAGCCGAAATCGTAGAGTGGTGTGCCGTGGAAGTAGCGATAGGTGCGATTGGCCATCGAGTAGTCATCGAACGGCGGCAACTGATCGATCGACTTGTAGAAAGTGAGCGGCAGGCGTCCGGCAGGGTTGTTCTCGCCAGCCAATGTCTCGGCAATCGCCGTTCCGCCATTCTCGCCCGGATACCATGCCTCCAGAATCGCGTTGGCGTGCTGCTCGGCCCAATTCACCGCCAGCGCCGAGCCGTTCATCAACACCACCACCAGCGGCTTGCCGGTTGCGGCCAATGCTTCGAGTAGCTGCTGCTGCACCTGCGGCAGCACGATGTCCGTGCGGTCGCCGCCGGAAAATCCCGGAATGTGCACCGGCATCTCTTCGCCCTCCAAGCGCGGCGACAGTCCCATGAAGGCGACCACAACGTCAGCCTTTTTGGCCGCATCCACGGCCTCTTGGCGCAACGCATCGACCGGTGGCTGCCATTCAAAAATCAGCCCTGCGGCAAACAGCGGCGAGGAGTGCGTGTACTCCAACTGAAAGCTGTGTGGCTTGGTGTCTGCAAAGTGATACGTGATGTCGCTGCCATTGGGATGGTCAAACTGTCCGCCGGTCAGCAACTGATCGGTCAACTTTTTGCCGTCGATGAAGACGCGATAGACCTCGCTGTCTCCACAGGGGAAGCAGCTTTCGAGCGCGACACGGAAGGTGTAGTCTCCGGGCGTGGGCACGGCAATGGCACCGCTGTAGCGCACACTAAAGAGCTGCTTGGCATTTTCCAATTGCGGCACCGGCGCGGCTGCATCCCAATCGGTGTCAATAGAGTCCGCTGTGCCGGTGGCTGCGGGCGTCTGGCTCAGGTCACTACCTGCAAAGTACTCCACCTGCAAACCCGCAGCCGAAGTCTTCGCCATGCCTTGATGGAAGACGCTCGGCGGAACCGGCAACATCATCTCGGGCGTGTAAGGCGATCCCTGCGCATACAGCACCTTGTCGCCGCGCTTGCCGAAGTAGGCACGCAGCCCGTCATACGGCGTCACAGGATGCGAAGGCTGCCCGTTGTAATTGCCTTCCAGAGAAGCCAGCGATGCGGCGTTGGGCCCGACCATGGCAATTGTGTGCACGGAAGACTGCAACGGCAGCGCGCCATCATTTTTGAGCAACACGATCGACTCACGCGCGGCCTGCAAGGCCACGGCCGCGTGTGCAGGCGTGTCATTGTCGCTGGCCGGAATCGCGGCCCACTGCACATCTGCCGGTGGGTCAAACAGACCCAACTGGAAGCGCGCCGTCATCAATCGCTTCACGGCAGTGTCAATCTCGCTCTCCTGAATCAAGCCGTCATGGACGGCCTGCACCAGCGTTGCGAACTCTGGACCGCAGCTTGTATCGGTGCCCGCGCGCACGGCAATCACCGAGGCCTGCTCCAAGCTCGACGTGTAGTGGTGCCCCTGTGCAATGTCGGTAATCGCCCAGCAGTCGGAGGTGACATAGCCGCGGAAGTTCCAATCGTGGCGTAACGTCTGCTCCAGCAGCATTGTGTTCGCGCAGGCTGGCTCGCCATAAATGGAGTTGTAGGCGCACATCACTGAGTCCACGTGGCCCTCCAGCACCGTGGCGCGAAAGGCGGGCAGATACGTGTCTTCAAGATCGTGCGGCGTGGGGTTCACGTTGAAGCGGTGCCGCTCGGATTCCGGGCCGCTGTGCACATCAAAGTGTTTCGATGTGCTGATGACCTTGTAATACTTGGGATCGTTGCCCTGCATCGACTGCACAAAGGCCACGCCAATGCGCGCGGTCAGATACGGGTCTTCGCCATAGGTCTCCTGTCCGCGGCCCCAGCGCGGATCACGGAAAATGTTGATGTTCGGCGACCAAAAGTCGAGTCCAAAGTAGATGTTGTGATTGCCCACCTTTTGCGCGGCAGCATACTTGGCGCGCGCCTCGGTGGAGATCACATCCCCCTCTTGGTGGATCAGGCTCGTATCCCACGTGGCCGCCATGCCAATCGCCTGCGGAAAAACCGTCGCATAGCCGGAGCGCGCCACGCCATGCAAACCCTCACTCCACCACTCGTAATCCGGAACGCCCAAGCGCGGAATCGCAGCGGCATGATCCTGCATCTGCGAGACTTTTTCTTCCAGTGTCATGCGACTGACCAAGTCGCCCACGCGCTGCTGCAGGGGCAGCGCCGGGTTTTTGTAGGCAGGCTCCGGGGCCTGCATCTGAGCCTGCGCTGGAGCCACAGCCAATACTGCGCCTGCGCACGTCAGCAGGGCGGCAAGGCCTCGGCTGCGGATTGCGGAAAACGAACGGTTCATATTCACTCCCTAATACGTATGCACGGGGACCCCCGGGCGAACCGGAATGACCCAGCGTACTGTTTATACATAGAGCGATTTAGATAGGCAAATGATTTCTTTGCCAGCAGAATATCCGCTGATGGGCTGCTAGCTGTAATGGTAGACTTTGGCCGATACTCACTACGCACACAATGGAAGGAAGCGATTCATGAAACGTGCCCGTATCTGTGGCGCATGGCTACTCATGTTGTGCGGGGCTACGATTGCCTCCGCACAAAAATTCTCCACAGAACCCTTCGAGCAAAACGATGGCTATGTAAACCTTCTAGCAGGCGACAATCTCGGCGGTGTCGTGGCCGGTGACTCCTTGACGGCCACGGGCAGCGGCAGTTCTTCTTCCATCTCTGTATCTGGTCTGGCCACGGCAGCAGGCTTTGCCGGTGGCGTAGAAGCAGGTTGGTATAAAAGCATCTTCGGCGCGGAGATTGAGGATTTGCTGGCCAGAGATGGGCTGGCTCCCAGCAATGTCACCTTCAGCGGTAATTCCATCGGGGGAAGCGTGAGCGGCACATTCGATCAGTTCAAAGCCACGCAGAATTTCCTGTTGTTCAACGGTTTGCTGCGCTTTTTCAGGCAGGACACATCTTGGGGGCTGTGGTATCCATACACTGGCGCTGGGCTTGGCTTCGTTTCCGGCTCCGCCAGCAATGCCACCACTGGAGCCTCCGGCTATTCGCTCCAAACGAGTCATGCGGGGGACATCCAGTTTGGCGTTGCCGGCACTTGGGATAACGGCTTCGGCCTCTCTGTCGAGTATCAGACTCTCATCTCGGGTTACAACATGGTTCTGCCACCAACCACATACTCTGGCGCGACCAGCACCGCGACCCTGTCCGGCACGGCCATCAATTCCGTATTGAATGTTGGCCTCAGCTATCACTTCCATCTGTAAATTCTGTGCCTGGGCGGTACGAACCGCCCAGACTGCGGAAACCCATC
>JAJZCX010000245.1 GCA_021851625.1 Acidobacteriota bacterium
CATCAGCAATAGAAATCATTGGCACCGTGGCGGCAATGTGCACGACAGTTTCCTTTGTGCCGCAGTTGGTGCGCGTGCTGCGGCGCAAGAGTGCAGCGGATATTTCGCTGGGAATGTTTTTATTTTTTTCTCTTGGCGTATTCTTGTGGCTCATTTATGGCATTCGCATCCACTCCCTGCCAGTCATGGAAGCCAACGCCATCACCCTGCTGCTCTCTGTCGCAATTTTGATTCTGAAGCTGCATTATGACCGGCAGGGGCGTACAAAGAAGCCATGAGCCACGAAGGCATTCGATTGATCAGTGAGCAGGAAGCGCGCAAGGCTGCGGCTGCCGAACGCGACCTGCCCCGTGCGGCCACGGATCCCTTGCATGTGCGCGTGCGCAAGAGTGAAGGCACGGGCATGGAGATCGACTGGAAGGATGGCCACGCAAGCCAGTGGAGCTTTGCCTGGCTGCGCGATGCCTGCCCCTGCGCCACCTGTAACGAAGAGCGCGAGCAAGAACACCGCCAGCCCGGCGAACCCAAACCGCAACCCAAAAATTTGCTGCCGATGTTCAAGGAACCGGTGCGCCCTGTACAAGTACATCCCGTGGGCCGTTACGCCATCAGCTTTGAATGGAATGACGGCCACCACAGCGGAATTTTTTCATGGGAATATCTGCGTCGCATGTGTCAATGCGCCGACTGCAAGAGCAAAACGGATCGCTAGATTTTCTCTGCCTGCGCAGACCATGCAGCCTGAATCAAGTGCAGCGCGGCTTCCACGCCTGCGGCTGCCTGCGCAGTGCGCCGATGCTGTGGCTTCAGGAATCCTTCCTCCATCGCACGATCCAGCATCGCCAGTAGCGGATCGTAATACCCATTTTGATTGAGCAGCACGACGGGCTTTGCGTGCAAACCTAGTTGCGCCCAGCCCAAAATCTCGCAGAGTTCGTCAAGCGTGCCATAGCCGCCGGGCAGGGCAAGAAATGCATCCGCGCAGGCGGCCATGCCGTGCTTGCGCTCATGCATCGAGCCGACCACGTGCAACTCCGTTAGCCCGGTGTGCTCCACTTCACGCTTGGCAAGCTGATGCGGAATCCAACCCACTACACGTCCACCCTCGGCGAGCACAGCATCTGCCACAGCCCCCATAAGTCCAACGCGCGCTCCCCCGTAGACCAAGCCAATGTCGGCGCGGGCCATCGCGGTTCCCAATGCGGACGCTACGGCGCGATATTCCGGGCGGATGCCGTCATTCGATCCGCAGTACACACAGATGGAGCGATTCCTTTGCATGGCTGCTTTGAGAATACCGCGAGCGCGCAGCGGTACACTGAAGAATGCACCCGCATCGTGAGGAGTTTTCTGCCAGATGGCATTGGCGCTGGACAAATTGAACCCGCAGCAACGCGCTGCGGTGGAGGCCGTGGACGGCCCACTGCTGATTCTGGCTGGTGCTGGATCGGGCAAGACGCGCGTCATTACGCATCGCATCGCGTATTTGATTCAAGAGCGCAACGTCGCGCCTGACTCCATCCTTGCCGTCACCTTTACCAATAAGGCTGCGGCAGAGATGGCCGAGCGCGTCGAGAAACTACTCGAACATGGCGGATTGGCGCGTCCGCTGATGGCCACCTTTCACTCGTTTTGCGTGCGCCTGCTGCGGCGTGACATTGAAGCGCTGCGCATCGAGGGTCGCGGACGCACGCGCGACTTTGTCATCTACGACGAAAACGATCAGCAAATGATCGTGAAGCAGGCGATGAAGCGCATGGGTCTGGATGACAAACAACTGACGCCACGCATTGTTTTGTCGCGCATCTCCTGGGCGAAGAACCACATGCTCGATCCGCAGGAACTCTATCTACAATCGGCGGATCCAAAAACGGAGCGCATTGCGCACATCTACAAACAATATGCACAGGAGTTGGAGCGGGCGAACGCTTTAGACTTTGACGATCTGCTGCTGGAAAGCGTGCGCCTGCTGCGCTCGAGCGCCCCAGTGCGCGAAGGCTGCAATCGGCGCTACCGTTACATCCTCATCGACGAATATCAAGATACCAATCGCCCGCAGTACGAACTTATGAAGCTGCTGGCGGGCGAAGGAAAAAACATCTGCGTCGTTGGCGATGAGGATCAGAGCATTTACTCCTGGCGCGGCGCGGACATTCGCAACATATTGGAGTTTGAGCGCGACTTTCCGCAGGCACAGACCATTCGTCTGGAACAAAATTACCGCTCTACGCAGATTATTTTAGAAGCCGCGGCAGGCGTGGTCTCGAACAATCTGCAACGCAAAGGCAAGGCGCTGTGGACTACCCGTCCCGGCGGAGCGCCGATTGGCTACTACGAAGCGCTCGACGGTAAGGGCGAAGCGCTGTTCATTGCCGACTCGATTCAAAAATATCTTCGGCAAACCGGCGACGCGGAGGAACTGCCGCGCATCGCGGTGCTCTATCGCACCAACTCGCAGTCACGCTTAATTGAAGAGGGCCTGCGCCGCTATGGCATCGCCTATACGATGGTGGGCGGCTTCTCATTTTACGACCGCGCGGAAATCAAAGACATGCTCAGCTATTTGAAGCTGGTGCAGAATCCAGAGGACTCCATCGCGCTGCAACGGGTGATCAACACTCCGGCGCGTGGCATCGGCAAATCCACACTGGAGACGCTGGAGCGCATGGCGCTGGAAACAAGCACGAGCACCTGGGCCGCAGTGCAAGCAGCGATCGATGGCAAACTTCTGCCCACGCGCGCGCTGCTAGCATTGGATGGATTTCGTCGTATGATTCTCGACGCTCGCGCGCTGTTGCAGCCGCAGTTTGCCGAGCACCTGAAAGCGGATGCCACCTCAGACGCGGCATCGGTTCCGCTTGCAGCCAGCGCAGGCGCAGATGACATCAGCTTTGACTTCGATACGCCCACTCTGGCCTTTACGCCAGAGGAGCTTTCTCCCTTTGACGCGAAAAAGAAGCGCGACAAGCGCATGGCTCCTCCGCTGGATGCTCAGCCCAATGCATCGACGGAAGAAACCAGCTTCCGACAACCGGGCGAGGCCGGAACTCTACCGGAGCTGTTGAAGTTTTTGATCGATCGCAGCGGCTACATTCGCGCGCTGGAAGAGGAGTCCACGCCCGAAGCGGTATCCCGCGTGGAGAATCTGCGCGAGCTTGTGAACGCTGCCCAAGACGCGCAGGAGCGCGGTGAGACGCTGACGGAATTTTTGGATCATGCCGCATTGGCCAGCGACACAGATCAGTACAACCCGGAGGCGCGCGTAACGTTGATGACGCTGCACGCAGCCAAGGGACTGGAGTTCCCGCTGGTCTTCTTGGCTGGCATGGAAGAGGGCCTCTTCCCACACTCGCGCACATTCAACGACGCCAATGGACTCGAAGAGGAACGGCGACTTTGTTATGTGGGCATGACGCGCGCCATGGACGCATTGCTGCTGACGCGCGCACGCTTTCGCCGCCGCTACGGCAACGAAATGCCAGAGCACTCGATTCCCTCACGCTTTTTGGCAGAGATTCCCACACAT
>JAJZCX010000246.1 GCA_021851625.1 Acidobacteriota bacterium
GATGCCGGATTGGGGTCGGCAGAGGTCACGGGAAAATTTTACAGGTCAGTATTAACCATGTTCCTGCCCGCGAATTTCTAGTGAAATTCTTGAGGGCCGGTGCTATGGTTGTGCCAGATTGATCGCGGTACCAGAAATCTGTCCGCAGCAATGCAGGGCCATGCAGACGGGGAGGACGGCTGCAAAACTCTGGCTGTGGCTCAAAATTTAAATTCATGAATCGGGGTCGGCGGGGATGATGAAAATCAGTTCGATCTACAAAGGAATGGTGTGGATGACTGCGGGTTTCCTTGTTACAACAAGCGGTTGCAAAAAGGGCGGGGACGCAGCAGGAGGCGCTCCAAGCGCCACAGCCACACAGGCTTGGCCGGAGATTGGCACGCAGAAGGTGATCGTACTCAAGCGCAGCCGCACCGGCGATGGTTCACACCCAGAGTTTTTGAGCGCCACGCTGGCACCGGGGCGTGGCATGAATGTGTTGCAGATTACCGCCTGGCTGCCGGGCAAGGGCGAAGTGCCGTTGCTGGCCACGCCGTCCATTGAAGACGCGGCCAAGGCGCTGAATGTGGACGCTCCCGACGGTCCGGGCAACAGTAGCTTCTCCATGGGTGGAGCGATCTTGTTTCCTTATGCCAATCGCCTGACGGGAACCCTGTCTGCCAATAAACAGACAGAGACTGTCACCTGGCAGGACAGCACCGCGCAGGTTCCAGCCAACTGGCACGGCAAGAACCCAGGCGCCAAGGTGCTGGCCATGCACGGGATGCTGTTGAACGCCCATGCAGATGCTGTGGATTTAAATGCACTCTCTGACAGCGCCACGGCCAAGGCGACCTATCACTGGAAGGCCAATGGGCGCTGGTTCTCAAACAATGATGTTGTCATTGAAGCCACGCTCGATGCGGATTCCTTCACGCTGATGGTGCAGGCCATTAACACGGGCGGCGACCCGGAGCCGGTGGGTATTGGCTGGCATCCGTACTTCCGTCTGCCCAGCGGCAATCGCGCCAACGCACGGCTCTACGTGCCTGCGATGGCCCGCGCCGTGGTCAACAACTACGACGATGTACTGCCCACGGGCAAGCTGGCCAAAGTCCAGGGCACGCCCTACGATTTCAGCGTGGATGGAGGCGCACCGCTGCCGCCGGGTCAACTGGTGGATGATGCTTTTATGCAGTTGATGCGTAACGCCGATGGCGGCGCGACGTGTTTGCTGGAGGACACGGCAGCCGACTATGGCATGCGCGTGGAGGCCATCAGTCCGCGCATCCGCTCCTTCCAGGTTTACTCGCCGCCCACGATGAGCTATGTCGCCATCGAACCACAGTTCAACTACGCGGATCCGTTTGGTGCGGAGTGGAACGGTGAGGACACGGGCATGGTCACGGTCGAGCCGGGCCGCGACGTGATCTGGAAGACGCGCTTGGAAATCTTCCAACCTTCCCAGGCCAACGCCGCTCCCGCAGCGCAGTAGCGGTACGATGGAGACAGGATTTGAGAGATCCTCTGGATGGGAAGTTCGCAGATGGCACCCGCAACGGAAATGATCCACGGCGACTGTCTGGAGACGCTGCGGCGGTTTGAGAGCAATCGGTTTGATTTGATTGTGACCTCACCGCCGTATGCGGATCAGCGGGCGAAGACCTATGGAGGCATCCAACCGCAGCACTATGTACAGTGGTTTTTGGAGCGATGATTCCCGTCCTTGTAGACGTACCCCGCACAGAGTCATCGCTGATTCTCATCTCACAATAAATCCAGAACATCATTACAGATTCGCTCTATATTCTCCAGGCAATAGCACTGACGATCAATATCTGCGTCTACGTGAGAGGAATTACCAATAGTGTATTTACAGTGTTGCTACAATTAGCTCCATGCTGGCCTTTGATTGGGACGAGCACAACCGTGGACACCTTGCGGAGCACGACGTCACAGCCGAAGAGGCGGAACAGGTTTTGCAGCAGGAACCCATCGCATTGGAAGAAGAATTGCGAAATGGTGAGTGGCGGCAGGTCTATTTGGGGGCAACGGATGCAGGCCGAATTTTGATTGTTGTCGTGCGCGAGATGGAGGAATCAATTCGCGTGGTGACAGCATGGCCGGCTAAGGAACGGCTGCGCGCCTTTTGGCGCACGCAGCAGAAAGGGAGATTGCATGGCAGAGAAATTGAACGTCCCATTGAATGAGAAAGACGAAGCGCGCTGGTGGCCGCAGCAGGAAGACAAAATCGTCAGTAAGTTGGAAAAGGCGGCACAAGCGGGAACGCTGGTGCGGGGTGTATTGCCGCGGCGCAGTGCTGCCATTCCACCGACTACGATTCGACTTGCCCGCACCGATATTGAACGAGCGCGTCAGCAGGCCGAGCAGCGCGGGCTGAAGTATCAGACCTATTTGAAGATGCTGATTCACGAGGCACTACAGAAAGTGGAGAATCGCCGCGCGGGTTGAGTTGCGGGTGCTCTCCTGAACCGCAGATTCCTCATGCACCTGCGTTCGCTGGAATGACAAGTCGATCTGGCGCGCTGCACACTTCGCGGCTGCGTTCTTGCGAAGGGGCTGGTTGCGGAGATGCTTGCAATGCGTGCAGCCGGTTTGACCCATCGCGCGTTCAGCACCTACCATGAGAAGAGACAACCCGCCCGTGCGCCGACCGAAGGTGCGCCGCAGATTTGCGCGCTTCCGGCCCGCCGCGAGGATTGATTTGGAAGGCGACCCCGTTTGAGTTCCATCAACACTGAGACCCACCCCGAAACCCAGGAAACCCCAGCCTCCGCACAGCCCGGAGCCGAACAGGCTCCCAGCCACGAGCATGGCCATGAGCACAACCATGAAGGCCACGATCATGAAGGCCACGACCACGCGGGCCACACCCATGCAGCACCGGCCTTGAACCCGGAGTGCTCGCGCACGGTGCAAGTGGAAGTAGCCGCGGACGCGGTGAGCGCCGAATTTACAGCAGTGCTGAAGCGCTATCGCAAGTTGGCGCGCATTCCCGGTTTTCGTGCGGGCAAGGTTCCCGAAGCAGTGCTGCGCAGAAAGTTTGCCGACGGCCTGCGTCAGGACGTGCTGGAAGCGCTGCTGCCGCAGCAGTTGCGCGCCACGCTGGATGCGCAAGGCTTGGTGCCCGTCAGCCAGCCGCAGGTGACGAGTCTGCATTTGGTGGAAGGCGAGCCGCTGCGCTGCACGGCTGTATTTGAGGTGCTGCCTGCCATTGACGTGACCGGCTACGCCGAGGTGAAGGTGGAAGTGCCCAACGTGGCGCTGACGGATGAAGAGGTGCGGGAAGAGATTGCGCGCATTCAAGATTCGCACGCGACGATGGAGACCCTCGCCGAGGAGCGCGCGCTGGTCGATGGCGACTATGCCGTGATTCGCTTCCAAGGCAAGGTGCAAGGCGATGCAGCCGATGCGCCTGCGCGTCCGATTGAGGGCGAGGACGCAACGGTCGAGATTGGCGGCAAGAACACGGTGGAGGCCTTTACACAGGCGTTGCGCGGCGCCAAGGTCGGCCAGCAGATGCAGT
>JAJZCX010000247.1 GCA_021851625.1 Acidobacteriota bacterium
GCCTACGCCGCCAAAGCCAAAGCCCGCACCGAAGCCGGGGCCACCGACCCAGCCCACCAACGCGGGTGAATACACAGGAGCCATTGCATACGGTCCGGGAATCCATCCCCAGCGTCCGCCCCACATTGCCCAGCGTCCGTAGTGGAAGGGAGCAAAGCCCCACGGCTCTGCATCCACCCACGTCCATCCCCAGGGCGCTACCCACGTCCATTGGCCCATGGAGTAGGGCATCCAACCGGGGGCGACCGCGTTGGGATACCAGATGGGGCCGTAGTCCGGCGTGTTGCTCCATGTGCCGTAGTTGCTCAGGTCTTCACTGCCGACGGTGTTGGGATTTACATATTGACCGGAAGAGGCCTGCGCATTCAGCACGCGCTGATCGCGGCGCTCGCTCCACTGGTCGAAGTCATCCGGGCCGGGCAGCGTGGCCTGCGTAACGGTGACGGGGCCGGTGCCCAGCAGTTGCACTGACTGGCCCGCACTTACATTCTGCGAGAGGTTTGGCCCCGTGATCTGCACCTGTCCGCTGTTGACGGTCACCCGTGTGCCCCCATCGTTGGGGTAGACATCGACGCGAAAGGATCCGGGCTGCACCACGGTGAGCGCGCCGTTAGGCGTGTCCACTTCGATGGCTTGGCTCGCGTTCAGGCTGAAGGTGCGCAGGCGTAGCGTGCCTTGCGACAGGCCAAATTGCGAGATGGAGTCACTCAGATTCGTCAGTGTCAGATCGGTCAGATGCCAGAGGCGCGCCACGGTCTGGCCCAATTGGATTTCTGCGCGGCCATTGTCCTGCGTGTAGATGCGGTCGCCGGTGCTGACCGGCGTGTTGTCCGCCGCCGTGCTCCACTGGTTGATGCCAGCCGGTTCCTCGTTCACGGTGCCATCGAGCGCGGCCAAACGGCCCACGGTGACGGGAGGATCCTGGGCATCGGTGGCTTGCTGGCCGTCCGAAGATTGGCCATCGGAGGATTGGCCGTTTCCAGAACCATCCGGCTGCATGGACGCTCCGGGTTGCTGCATGGCTTGGCCTTGTGGATTGGCAGGCGGCTGCTGGCTGCCAGAGCCGTTATCGGGTTGGCCATTCCAAGAATCCGCATCGCCGCCCCAGCCGGGCGGCTGCGCCAAGGCCACAGTAACAAATACCAGCAGCAATCCGGTCAAGAGGGCAATCAAGCTGATCTTGCGCATTTGTCTCTCCACGTTCTGTATAGACGCCGGGAAGCCAAAAAGGCTGCGTAGAAGAGGGTACCCGGCTGGGTGCGTGCGAAAAAAAGGCTCTGCCGCGTGGCAGAGCCTTTGCCCATCTTTGCCTTACACAGCATGGTGTGCATCCGTTGGGAACCGCGTCTCAAGCGCGGATTCAGTGTGCCTCCGTTTGCGAACTCCCTCCCCAGAGAGAACGCTTTTTACACGACGGATACGACAGGTCGTGCGGATGAATGCCACCGCACAACATCTTGCGGTATCTGAGCAAGTGTTGTCAACGGAAAAATGCAGAGGATTTCCTCAGGTCTCCCGCAGTTCGCTCAAATGACATGCCCGATGAACGCAGCCGATCATGCCCGGTTCTTAGCATTTTTCTCTTGACATGGGGGGGGGGCAGCAGCGTACTGTGTCGAATTAGTTCATAAAAAAAATGTTTTCCCGGATGCAAGCTCCACTGCTTCTTTTCTCCCGGAATCCGTTTGGCTGTTGGCCATACAAACGTATCCGCTGATGGCGGACAAGGAGAGAGGCATGTTCCAAGCAAGATTGAGGAGTCTGGATTTTCCTGGATTTCAATCCAGCGCATTTGCGATATGCTTTCTGCTGATGTCTCTGGGTGCAGTGGGAGCACCAGTGGGGGCAGTCCTGTCAGCTCGGGCGGAAGTTTCACGCTGGTGAATCAGACTAGCTACAATTGCAATCCCAGCGGGACTATGTACGCAATTGTGCCCGGATATTTGCCCAGCCCAACCGTCCCGATTAGTTTCTAGGCGGCTGTCACCGAGGGAAAAGTATGCGAATTCTATCTTTAGGATGGTGCGTGGTTCTGCCGTTTTTCTTGGCCGCTGCGGCTGGTGCTTCTGCCCAGAAGCAGACAGACGTCGCGCTCAGCGTCTATGGAGCGATCAATAATGGAAAAATCTCCAGTTCCCCTGTTACTTACCAAAGCTCATCCGACTCAGTAGGTGGACTATTGGAGTTCCGGCATATATCCAATCCGTTCTTTGGATGGGAAGTCGCTTATGCCTACAACCGCGCCGACCAGGTGTATACCTATGCCGGTCCCACTCCGGCTGGATATGGGCCCGAACCACCTACGAACATTTCGGCCTATGCACAGGAGTTCACGGGCGACTGGGTGTTCTCGACTCATACAGAAAAACTCCGGCCATTCGCGCTTGCAGGTGTCGGCGTTCTGCTGTATGAACCCATCAGCGGCCCAAGTGCCAGCCAAAGTTTCACCACGCCGGTCTATGTTTACGGCGCGGGACTCGACTGGAGCGTTCTGCCGCACCTTGGCCTACGCGTGCAGTATCGCGGCAATTTCTACAAAAGCCCCGACCTTGATCCTAGCTCCTATCCGCACGCCAACTTCACGCACACGGCTGAGCCTGCGATTGGCATGTACTACAGGTTCTGAGTGCGCAGCTAGGAAGACACGGCAGCCATATAGAAAGTGACGATATCTCTTATGCAAAGAAACAAAGCGCTGACGTGCCTAGCATCGCTGCTCACACTCGCCTTGGGTTCTGGCAGTGCGCAGGCGCTCACCGCCACACCTAGCTTCACGATTTCAGCAGCGAATTTCACCATGCCCTCCAGCGGTGGCGGAAACATCCCAATTACTTTGACATCGGTGAATGGGTATGTGGGCACAGTGGTTGTAATATGCACTCCGCCGAGTGAACCTGCAGGAGTTATCCTGCCCTACTGTGACTTACCGGGACCTGTAGCCTCAACATACGTTTTGACTGCGAACGCTACGATGAAAGAAGGTATTGGGATCTCTTCCATTCCACCACTTCCACCCAGCGCAGCCATGCTGAATCTAGCTGGACATGGAAGCGAGACGGGCTGGGTACTTGCAGGAGTGTTCATGCTGGGCGTCGGGCTTCGAAGAAGGAAAGCACGCTGGCCCATGCGCCTGCTACTGACGGCGGGCATGCTCATTGGACTAACGGGAATTGGTGCCTGTGGCGGCAGCACGAGCTTGATCAGCCATGCAACTCTAACCCCAGGAACCTATACGTACACGCTCAATGCACATGACCAAGTAAATCCATCCCTCTCCGCAACGGCCACAGCCACCGTAACCATACCGGCTGGAATACAAAAAATCGTTGTTCAGTAACTCATGATGGTGCCGGAGGCTCGTTCAAGGAAGGTTCCTGCTATGCAAAGAAACAAAGCGCTGACGTGCCTAGCATCGCTGCTCACACTCGCCTTGGGTTCTGGCAGTGCGCAGGCGCTCACCGCCACACCTAGCTTCACGATTTCAGCAGCGAATTTCACCTTTCCTTCCAGCGGCAAC
>JAJZCX010000248.1 GCA_021851625.1 Acidobacteriota bacterium
TCTGCAGCAACTCTGCCAGCAGGTGCGCCATTAGCGGATCGACCATCGTGGTTGGCTCGTCATACAAAATGGCCTCTGGCTGCGCAGCCAAAGCGCGGGCGATGGCCACGGAACGCTTCATGCCCGTGGATAGCTCCGCAGGCATCTGGTCGGACATGGCTTCCACTCCTACCATGGCCAGCAATCCCTGCACAATCTGCTCCACCTGCTCTTCGCCCAACTCCCCGCGCTCGCGCAGTGGGAAGGCAACATTTTCCGCAACGGTGAGCGAGTCGAACAGTGCGCCACTTTGAAAGACCATGGTGACCTTGCGTCGCACTGGCAGCAACTGCTCCTCGTTCAGGTGGGTAATTTCCTGGCCTGCAACAAAGACTCTGCCGGAATCGGGCTTCAAAAATCCCATAATGTGCTGCAAGGATACGGATTTGCCCACACCGCTGCGCCCAAGAATGCAGAGCGTCTCACCGGGCATTACTTGAAAGCTGACGTCGTTGAGCACATGCAAGCTCCCAAAGCTCTTCGAGACATTTTCAAAGACAATGTAGGGTGTCACATCCGAGTTGGCCTGTGTGCTCATGCTGTCATCGTCCACCATACTGAAAATAGCCTGCGGACTCTTCTGTAAGGCTTTGCAGTCGTATCCAATCGCGCGGAGTGTTCAGGTTCAAAAACCAACGGTCTGCCTCTGCCCCTGTACAGTCCATCCAATGCACTACCTCGTCGGGTGCGGCGCTTTGCAATGCTGTGGTGATCTTCCACTGCTCCTCTTGCGCTGCTTGGCGTAGTCCGGACGAGAGTGCACGATGATACACCGCGCAAAGCGGCTGCGGCTTGCCGTGCAGTGTGGGCACAATCGCCCACGCTGAGCTTGCTTCAGTTTTTTGCACCATTTGCTGGAGCAGCGCAACTGGCAGCAGCGGTACATCTACCGGCAGAAAAAGATTCCAGTCCGTCTTGGTCTGCTCCAATGCAGCCAGCAAACCACCCAACGGACCAATTGGGCTGCACTCCACTCCCTCAATGACCACACTGGCATCGGCCAGCACGGGAACATCTGTGTACAGATCCTGACGGTTGGAACAAATGCGCACCGGCGAACAGACTGCGCGCAGTTTGTCCAACGCAAGATCGAGCAGGGTTGAACCATGCCACGGCAGCTGAACCTTGTCTTGCCCCATGCGCCTGCTACGTCCGCCTGCAAATAAGAAGCCCGTCACTGGAGCCGGAAAACGCATCGACTACTTCCCCATCCGTTCGAAGAATTCGATCATCGTCTCAATGCCATTGTAAAAGTTGGCGATGTGAAACTTCTCATTTGGTGCGTGCAGATTGTCATCCGGCAGGCCAAAGCCCATCATCACCGTGGGAATCTTCAAGTGCCGCTCAAAATCGCCCACGATGGGAATCGAACCGCCGGAGCGGATAAAGACCGTCTCTCGATCAAAGACCGCACGCAACGCCTCAGTCGCTGCGGCAACATACGGGTTGTCCGTGCCAATAACAATTGCATCGCCAGAGTGGATCAGGCGCACCTCCACAGTGACACCCGCCGGGCAGAGCGATTCAACAAATTGTTTATAGCGCGCGAAGGTGCTCTGCGGCTGCATCTCTGGGGCCAGTCGCATGGAGACTTTGGCCAGCGCTTTGGCGGGAATCACCGTCTTTGCACCCGCACCGGTAAAGCCGCCTGGCATGCCGTGAATCTCCAATGTGGGCCGCGCCCATAGCCGTTCCAGCACGGAGTAATTGGCTTCCCCCACCAACGCAGCTGCGCCGATTTCTTCGGTCAAAAATTTCTGCTCATCAAACGGCAGTGTCTTCCAAGCGGCCAACTCCGCGGCGGAGGGCGCTTGCAGATCATCGTAAAATCCTGGAATTTGCACATGTCCATTGGCATTCTTCAATTGCGCCAGAATCCAGCAGAGCGCTTGGAATGGATTCGGCGCTGCGCCGCCATACAGGCCGGAGTGCAGATCGGTCTTCGCGCCGCGCACCTCCAACTCCGTGTAGATCATGCCGCGCAGGCCCACGCACAGCGTTGGCAGACCGGGCGCAAACATTTCCGTGTCCGAAACCAGGGCAAAATCCGCCGTGAGCGTCTCTGGATGCGCGCGCAGATACTCGGCAATTCCCTCTCCGCCCACCTCTTCCTCGCCCTCAATCAACAGACGCACGTTGATCGGCAGCTTGCCGCAGTAGGTCTGCATCAGACATTCCAGCGCCTTGATGTGGATGTACATCTGGCCTTTGTCATCGACAGCGCCGCGCGCGTACAGATTGCCGTTGCGCTCGGTTGGCTCAAACGGTGGCGAAAGCCATTCGTCTAACGGATCGGGCGGCTGTACATCATAGTGGCCATAACAAAGGCAGGTGGGCTTGCCATCTGCGTGCAGCCAATCTGCGTAAACCAGCGGATGCCCAGCAGTCTCGATCAGACGCACATGCTCCATGCCAATGCGTTGGAGTTCGCGCACGAGAAATTCTGCCGCGCGACGCACATCGCCCGCGTGCTCTGGCAGCGTGGAGATGGAGGGGATGCGCAGCAAGTCTTTCAGTTCGGCCAGAAAGCGCGGCTGATTTTTGCGGGAATATTCTTGTGCGGCTGACAGCATCTATAAACTCCTCCTCATCAGTGTGCCACGGTGTGCGTGCTGTTCTTCATAAACAACAGTCTGTAGAAGAATGTTTCGCTTCACAGTACAAAACCCACGGATCCATCCAGCGCACTCAGTGTCGCCTCCACCGCTTGCAGCACCGCTTCTGGCGCAATTGCGGTCAGACATTTTTTCTTCTGCGCGATGCACGTCTCCAGCCCGCAGCCCATGCAGTCCGTCGCCTGATACAGCACGCGATGCCCCGCGCCCTGCGGATACCAAACCTCCGGCAGATTGCGCGCCGCAAAGATGGCCACGCAGCGCGTTTGCACCGCAGCCGCCAAGTGCATCGGCCCGCTGTCATGGCCCAGAAACAGCCGCGCACGCGCCAACACCGCCGCCGACTCACGCGGCGTCAACTGCCCGCACAGATTCACACAGCGCCCCTGCCATGCCTCCGCGGCCAGTTCGCTCACGCCATTTTCTTCTTCGGCACCCAGCAACACCAAGCCCATCTCCGCGTGCCGCGCAGCCAACGCGGTCAACACCGCACACCAATTCTCCGCGCCCCAATCCTTGGCCTGCACCTTCGTGCCCACGCTGCACGCCAGCATAGGCCGCTGCCCCAGCGGATGCAGCACATCCTCCGCGCGCGTCCTCTCCTCCAGCGTCAGGCGCAGATCCCAATTCTTCGCATCCTGCAAATCCATCGCACCCAGAGCGCGCACCGTGCGCGCCAGCCGCGCAGCCTCCGGCTCATACAAGCCTGTGGCCGCGTCCAGACGATTGCAGCGCGCATCCTGCGCATAGGGCGCTCCAAAGATTTTTGTAATGCCACACGCGCGGAAAAATGCCACATCGCGCACCACCTGCTGCAAGCGCTGCCGCGGCGTCAAA
>JAJZCX010000249.1 GCA_021851625.1 Acidobacteriota bacterium
TCACAACTGGAAGGTGCTGCTCTTCAGCATCCGCAAGGTGGGACATTTCTTTGCCTATGGCACGGTCAGCGTGGTCTACTTTCGCGCTTGGCGCATGACCTTCCGCCTGAACCGCACCTACTCCGCTTTGACCGCTACCCTGCGCGCGGCTGCCGTGGCGCTGCTCTCGACGCTGGTGCTCTCTGGCCTGGATGAGTTCCACCAAAGCTTCTTGCCACAACGCACTGGCTCACCGTTTGATGTGCTGCTGGACATGTGCGGCGCAATCACCTGCCAGTTGATCGTCTTCACCTTCTTCGGCGGCTTGCTGGAACTGCAAGAGACATCCCGCCCCGACGAAGTGATGTAGGCACCGCAGAAGCCTTAGCTCGCGCTGCGCGC
Source organism: Acidobacteriota bacterium (assembly GCA_021851625.1). Taxonomy (GTDB): domain Bacteria; phylum Acidobacteriota; class Terriglobia; order Terriglobales; family Acidobacteriaceae; genus JAJZCX01. The sequence continues at coordinate 382 of JAJZCX010000249.1, forward strand.
TCACTCGAAATGACTCTTTGCTTGATGAAAAAATCGCACCACGCATACCTTGTCATCCCGACCGGAGTCCGCATGAGCGGACGCAGTGGAGGGATCTGCGGTTGGCTGTGGAGTGCGTTGATCTCGCAGAAGCCTCGACTCGCGCTGCGCGCTCACTCGAAATGACAAGGCATGATTGGTGCGAAAATTTTCTCCATAAAAATGTCATTCTGAGCGCAGCAAAGAATCCAGAGAATGCTAGGCGCCCCCAACCCACCCTGCATTCTCTGGATTCTTCGTCGCCCGCTCCTCGGAATGACTCTGACTCGCGCGCGCAACATCTCCAGAACGAACTTATTTCACCGCAGACTCCGTAGCTTCACTGCGCAGTTTGTCCCAGTGCTCAGCACCGAAGCGTTGAAAGATGGCCTTGGGACTGAGCGCGTTGGGAAAGCCCAGCGGCTCGCGCGAGGTGCGCACATCGGCCAGCACTTCATCGCAGCGCGCCATCAGTGTACCCAGTAGCAGGTCGGAGAGCAGCACGGCACGATAACCCAACGCTGCAATTTGATCGAGCGACAGCAACGGACTCTTGCCGCCCACCAGCACGTTGAGCACGCACGGCCCGCTGACGCGCTGCGGCACGGCGCGCAACTGCTCTACAGAGACCGGAGCCTCGACCAATGCCATGGCTGCACCCACCTCCAACGCCGCATTGGCGCGCTCCAGTGCGGCCTCAAAGCCGAGCACACCGTTGGCGTCCGTGCGCGCGATGATGACAAAGTCTTCGCTCTGGCGCGCATCCACCGCCGCGCGAATCTTGCTGAGGAATGCCTCTTGCGGAATCACCTGCTTCTGATCGAGGTGGCCACACTTTTTCGGGAAGACTTGATCTTCAATATGAATGCCTGCGACACCGTGGCGCTCATACTCACGCACAGTGCGAGTCATGTTCAACTCGTTGCCGTAGCCGGTGTCGGCATCGGCAATGATGGGAATCTCCACCGAGTTCGCCATGGCCGAAGCATTCGCAACCATCTCCGACATCGTGGCCAGTCCATAATCCGGCAGACCGAGGCGGCTGACGGAGGTTCCCATGCCCGTCATGTAGATCGCGGAATAGCCCGCACGTTCAACGGCTTTGGCCGTCATACAGTCATAGGCACCCGGGGCCACCAGAAATTTTTCGCGTTCCAAAGCCATACGCAAACGGCTCGCTGCTCGCATCGCCAACTCCATCCTCTTCCAAATTGGTTCCGGGGCGCGCGCCTTGCATCGCTAGGCAGCCAGGCTCCAGAATAGTCCCATCGCTTGCAGGGCGCTGTTCCCATTAGACGTGGCAGGAGAGCAAATGGCGCGTTTTCAACCATAAAAATCCTGTGAAAATCCCTCCTTGACTGGAAAAAATGCTTCCTGTACAGTATTTGCAGGTTATGAAGCACACGGTTCAGCTCATGTCGATGTCCATGCGGATGCAAATGTGCATCCGTGGGCGGCTTCCTCTGGGCTTGCAACTGTCATAAAAGACAAAGCAGCAGAGCAGCAAGCGACCCACGGCTCCACCCAACGAGCGTGGGTTTTGTTTTGCCCGAAAAAATCTTAGGACAGAATCATTTCACAGTACGCAGGAGAACTCCATGTCGCAACCCGAAACACCGCAGCACCGCCCCGCAACTCTGGCCGTACACGCCGGCCAGACCGCCGATCCCGTCACCAAGTCGCGGGCCGTGCCCATTTACCAGACCACGTCCTACACCTTTGACAATGCCGATCATGCCGCCTCGCTCTTCGGCTTGCAGCAGTTCGGCAACATCTACACCCGTCTGATGAACCCAACGACCGACGTGTTGGAAAAGCGCGTGGCGGCTCTCGAAGGCGGCGTGGCTGCTCTGGCAACGGCCTCTGGCCAAGCGGCGGAAACGCTGGCGATTTTGACGATTGCCAACTCCGGCGACGAGATTGTTTCCACCACTTCGCTCTACGGCGGCACGTACAATCTGTTCCACTACACGCTGCCAAAGCTGGGCATCACCGTGCGCTTTGTGGACGCTGATGACTTCGAAGGTCTGAGCAAAGCCATCAACGCGCGCACCAAGGCCATCTACACAGAGTCCCTGGGCAACCCGAAGCTGGACGTAGTGGACATTGAAAAGCTGGCGGCCATCGCGCATGAGCACAAGCTGCCGCTGATCGTGGACAACACCGTCCCCTCGCCCATCCTGTGCCGTCCGCTGGATCATGGCGCGGACATCGTGATTCACTCGGCGACCAAGTTTCTGGGCGGTCACGGCAACAGCATCGCCGGAGTCATCGTCGATGGCGGCAAGTTTGACTGGGCTGCATCCGGTCGCTTCCCCGACTTCGTCAATCCCGATCCTTCGTACCACGGACTGCTCTACTCGCAGACCTTCGGCAACCTTGCCTTTATTTTGAAGGCGCGCTTGCAAGGGTTGCGCGACACGGGCGCGTGCCTGTCTCCCTTCAATGCGTTTTTGATTTTGCAAGGCGTTGAGACCGTACACCTGCGCGTGCAGCGCCATGCGGAGAACGCACTGGCCGTGGCGCAGGCGCTGGAGAAGCATCCGGCGGTGGAGTGGGTCAACTATCCCGGCCTGGCGAGTAGCAAGTATCATGCGCGCGCCAAAAAGTATCTGCCCAAGGGTCAGGGTGCGATCGTCACCTTTGGCATTCGCGGCGGTTATGAGGCGGGCAAAAAGTTCATGGACTCGCTGCAACTCTTCAGCCTGCTGGCCAATATTGGCGACGCCAAGTCGCTGGTGATTCATCCGGCATCGACGACGCACCAGCAGTTGAGCGGCGACGAGCAGCACTCGACCGGCGTGACGCCAAACCTGATCCGACTCTCCGTGGGCATTGAGGACATCGACGACATTCTCGCCGATCTCAATCAGGCATTCACGCAGGTCGGCGCAGGTCGCAAAGAAGCCGTGCACGCGTAAACAATTTGTATTGACGCAAAGGAAGTTCATGGCGAAACCGATTCAAGCGGCGCTCTTGCCCGACGTGGAAGCAGATTTTCTGCTGAACGGCGGAGCGCCGTACGCTCTTGCATCCGGCGCGACATTGCCGCAGGCCTCGCTGCGCTATGTGCAGTATGGTCGGCTGAA
>JAJZCX010000250.1 GCA_021851625.1 Acidobacteriota bacterium
ATGAGATCACTGTGCGCGTGGGCAACCACACCACGGTGCTCGTCAACTCCGACGGCTGGGCGTGGACGGGCTTCTCCATGGCAACAAAATTTCTGCGCGTGGGCGACATCGTCTACGTGCACATTCTGCCCACGCAGGCAGCGAATGCGCCCGTGCTGCACGCATCGCTTGAACAAGACTCCGGCGCGCAGGCCTCGCTGCTCGCCCTCGACAACACCAGTGGCGAAGTGCTCGCCATGGTCGGCGGGCGTGACTTCAATCTGTCGCAATACAATCGCGCCACCCAGTCGGAACGGCAGACCGGCTCCTCCTTTAAAGCCTATGTCTACACCGCGGCCATGGAAGCGGGCATGACGCCGCAGAGCACCGTGCTCGACACCCCAATCAGTTTTCCCACCCCCACCGGCCCGTACACGCCCCATGATTTCGACAATCGATTTCTGGGCAGCGTTACCTTGCAGCGCGCCTTTGCTGACTCACGCAACATTCCCGCGCTGCGTCTGACGGATCAGCTTGGCGTCGAACGCGTCATCTCCGCGGCGCATCGCTTCGGCGTCACCTCCAGCATTCCGCCATATCTGCCCATCGCGCTCGGCTCGGCGAGCATCAGCTTGCTCGAACAAGTCTCGGCCTACAGCAGTTTTCCCAACGACGGCATCCGCTTGACGCCGCATTTGGTTCGTCGCGTCACCAACGCCGATGGCGAAACCATCTTTCAGGCTGACCCCAACACGCACGTCTCCACCGATCAAAAATCCGCGCGCTCCATGATGCAATTGCTCGAAGCCGTTGTGCATCCCGGCGGCACGGGCGCGGCTGCGGCCCAGTTGCATCATCCGCTCGGCGGCAAAACTGGAACCACCAACGACTTTACCGACGCATGGTTTTTGGGCTTTTCGCCCGCAACCACCTGCGGCGTCTGGGTCGGCTATGACAACCAGCAAAGCCTGGGCAACAAGGAAACCGGCGCGCGCGCTGCCCTGCCAATCTGGATGCAATTTATGCGCGCGGCCATCACCTTGCAGCCCGATGAATCCTTTCCCGGCGAAGGCGACGCCCATCCGCAACCGTGACGAACGCGCCGTACGCAACGCATCGCCCCTCGCGCTACAACCCAGTGTTCCACTATGATGAAATTTGGATATGGAATGAACACAGTTGAATTCACCGCCATACTTGGCGCAGGCTCGCTCGTCGCCGGTTTTTTGGGCGCACTCACCGGACTCGGTGGCGGCGTGGTCATCGTTCCGCTGCTCACACTGGCCTTTGGCGTGGACATTCACTATGCCATTGGCGCATCGCTGGTCTCTGTCATCGCAACCTCCTCCGGCTCTGCCGCCGCGTATGTGAAAGAAGGCTTCTCCAACATCCGCATCGGCATGTTTCTGGAGATTGCCACCACGATCGGCGCATTGTGTGGAGCGTTCCTGGCCACGCGCACGCCCACGGCAGCCATCGCCATTATTTTTGGACTCGTACTGCTCTACTCCGCGGCCATGTCCAACCGCAAACGCCACGACCATCTCGCGCAGCAGCCCGACCCGCTGGCGAATGCTCTGCGCTTGAACGGCAGCTATCCTGTCGATGGCGCGGCGCAACACTATGGCGTGCGCCATGTGCCGCTGGGCTTTGGCATCATGTTTGGCGCAGGCACACTCTCCGGCCTGCTCGGCATCGGTTCGGGCGCGGTCAAAGTGCTTGCCATGGATGAGGCCATGCAGATTCCCTTCAAAGTCTCCACCACCACCAGCAACTTTATGATTGGCGTTACCGCTGCGGCCAGCGCAGGCGTTTATCTCAGCCGCGGCTACATTGATCCCACCCTGGCAATGCCCGTCACACTGGGCGTGCTGGCTGGTTCGCTGCTGGGCGCGCGCTACTTGGTGCAAGCGCGTACGCATGTGCTGCGCATCCTCTTCGCCATCGTCATCGCATTCCTCGGCTTGGAGATGATCTACAACGGCTTTACTGGGAGGCTGTAAATGGCGGAGACGCTGCACAACCGCGAAGCCGACGACCGGCTGATCGATGAGCGCATCAGCATCATCCTGCGCGCCGGCATGATCGTCTCGGCGATCGTCATCGCCATCGGCGGGCTGCTCTATTTGCTGCACCACAATGGCACGGTGCCGGACTATAGCGTCTTCCACGGCATCGCCGCTCCACTGACCAACATCCACGGCATCGTCCACGCGGCTCTGCACGGCAGCGACATCGCCATCATTCAGCTCGGACTCCTGCTGCTGATCGCCACTCCCGTAGCGCGTGTGCTCTTTTCTGTCCTCGCGTTTTGGATGGAAAAGGATTTTCTCTACGTGGCCATCTCCGGCTTGGTGCTGCTGGTGCTGCTATACAGCCTCTTCGTGCACAGGACCTGAACCAATGGCCCACGTACAATGAGTACAGCGGCGCTAGGCACAACGGCGCACGCAAGATAGTTTTTCCTATGACCGCAACAAACACGGAACACCAGACAGAACTCTCCTCTCGATCGTCGATTTCCTTGAGCCGCGAACAGGTCTACGACGCCTTTCGGCGCTGGGGATATTTGCAGGCGCAGCTCGATCTGCTCGGACAGCAGCTTCCGCCGCAGCCCATCGAAGATTTGCAACTCGACGGCCCCGATGCCAACGCCGCGCGCGCCATTTACTGCGACTCCATCGGCGTCGAGTTCATGCACATGCCCGATGCCGAGCGGCGCCTGTGGATTGCCCAGCGCATGGAAGGCGAGCAGGCATCCATTGACCCGCAACACACGCTGCAATTGCTGGTGCGCGCCGACATCTTTGAACAGACCATTCAAGCGCGCTACTTGGGCACCAAACGATTTTCACTCGAAGGCGTCACCAGCCTGATTCCATTTTTAGATGCGCTGCTGAACCGCGCAGGCGATCTGGGCGCGGAGCGCAGCGTGATGGCCATGAGTCATCGCGGACGGCTCAACGTCATGGTGAACACCCTCGACAAATCCGCGGCGGATATTTTCTCCCGCTTTGAGGATGTCGATCCACGCAGCATTCTTGGCGGCGGCGACGTGAAGTATCACACCGGCGCAACGGGAAAATTTGTCACCCACAGCAATAAAAACATCGCGCTGCATCTGGTCTCCAACCCCAGCCATTTGGAGGCCGTTGATCCCGTCGCGCTGGGCCGCGCCTATGCTTGGCAGACGCGCTGCGGTGACGATGGACGTGAGCGCGTGCTGCCCATCGTCATTCACGGCGACGCTGCCTTTGCCGGCCAGGGCATCTGGGCCGAGACGCTGAATCTGAGCGGCATTGATGGCTACGCAACTGGCGGCGGCATCCACATCATCGTGAATAATTTGATCGGCTTCACTGCTGAGCCGCACGAATACACCTCCTCGCGCTTCGCATCCGATATCGCGCGCCGCTTGCAGATTCCCATCTTTCACGTGCAAGCGGAAGACCTGTACGCCGTGCAGCGCGTGGCCGCGTTCGCTGCCGAGTATCGCTATCGC
>JAJZCX010000251.1 GCA_021851625.1 Acidobacteriota bacterium
CACAAAGTCTCAGCCCATTCGTCGTCGCTAGGGAAGCGAGCAGTCTTCGCAGGGTCGGCAGTGGGTCTGTTGGACGGATGTCGGAAAGCCCGCTACATCCTTACCCAAAGACACAGAGTCATTCTGAGCGCAGCGAAGAATTCAGACGGTAATGGCTGAATGCTTGAGGCAAATATCCTCTGGATTCTCCATTGCGCTCTGCTCCGCACAGAATGACGCTCTCTTGTTTTGCAAATGGCCCCACGGCCCATAGCTTTGCGCGAAGGCACGACAATCCTGCTGCAATGTTGGGGCAATGCTCCACATACGGTTCACAAACCGACGCAGTTACGCGATTTTGCTGCCAAAGTGCTGCATGGGAATCAAATCAATCAACACAATATATAGCGGTGTATAGATCGATTAGCCCATCCTGTGCTGGCCACTCTGGATTCTGCAAAAAAATAACAGAAAACAAAGATTTTTTTGCTGGACATGGGGCCAGTCTGATATAGAGTAGTGGATGAAAGTGGTCAAAAGTGGTTGACAATCGAGGATTGCACTTCACTTTTACCGAATTTATAGGGCGCAAGCAAGGGATTTTCGCCCTGCAACTGGATGGCAACGATGTTCCGCGGCAATCACCCAACCCGGATTGACGAAAAAGGACGGCTGAAGCTGCCTGCGGAGTTCAAGCGCCAGATTGAGGAGAAGTACGGCACGCAGTTCTACATCACCAGCAAGGATGGCCGCGTGGCTGAGATTTACCCCATGCAGGAGTGGGAAAAGATCGAAGAGACGCTGGCAAGGATCCCGAACTTCAACCCGGCGAAGAAGAAGCTGTTGGATCGGGTGAATTATTACGGGCAGACCAGCGAGATGGATGCGCAAGGGCGCGTGCTGATGCCGCAGATCTTGCGCGAGTCGGCAAAGATTGCGGGAGATGTGGTGATCTTCGGCATGATGACGTACCTCGAAGTCACGAACCACGACGCATTCAAGCAGAACTTGGACGCCAGCCCGCTGACGAGCGCCGATGCCGAATCGCTGGCCTCGTTTGGGCTGTGAGGGCGGACGGTTGGAGCGCCCAGGATTTTCAGAATCCCCCCAGGGGGAGCACAGACGGCAAGCGCGTCATGTGCCGGTTCTTTTAGAAGAAGCAATTCGATTCCTCGGAATCACTCCGGGAGCGACGATCGTCGATGCGACGCTCGGCTTGGGCGGACACAGCGCAGCGATTGCGCGGCTGCTGGGGCCAGACGGACATCTGATCGCATTCGACCGCGATCCGGCAGCGATGCAACTGGCTGCGGCGCGATTGGAGCAGTTGCGTGGCGAACTGGCCGGTGCCATGCCGCAGCTCACGCTGCACCCGGTGGAGTTTGGCAGCATCGCAGAGCACGTGCAGCCGGGCAGTGTGGATGGAATTCTTGCTGACTTTGGCGTCAGCTCCATGCAGCTCGACACAGCGGAGCGCGGATTTAGTTTTCAGGCGGAGGGGCCGCTCGATATGCGCATGAACACGCGCACGGGGCCGACCGCCGAACAAGTGGTAAATCAGGCGGGCGAAGAAGAACTCGCCAATCTGATTTACGAATTCGGAGAGGAAAGGAGGTCGCGGAGAATCGCCAGAGCCATTGTCAGGGCGCGGCCGCTGACGACGACGGCACAACTTGCCAAGGTCGTAGCGTCCGCAGCCCCGACGATGAAATCAGAGCGATTGCATCCGGCGACCCGGGTTTTTCAAGCTCTCCGAATTTATGTGAATCAAGAGTTGGAGCAGATTGACGCATTGCTGGCCGCCGCGCCGCAAATGTTGAAGCCGGGCGGACGGTTGGTAGTCATCAGTTTTCACTCTTTAGAAGACCGGCGGGCGAAGGACGCGATCCGCAATGGTCAGCAGCAGGGAATTTGGCAGGCACTGACGAAGAAGCCGGTGCAGGCAACGGACGAGGAAATGGCAGTTAACGCGCGGGCGCGCAGCGCCAAGTTGCGGGCTGCGGAACGAATTGCAGACGCGCAGCGGCGGTAAGTACTGCGACAGAGATCAATGAGCCAAGCGTAACGGCGCTCGGCAACAAAGACGCGGCTAAGGGAAGACGCTGGGCCGCAAACAGAAACCGCAACACCAACCGAATAAGGAGAAGCAGTATGCATCGCATTGTGAATCATCTGGACAATTACGCGGAAGTTTGGGGAGCGTTTGCATTTGGAATTTTGGCAGTGGCCTCGTGTGTAGCGATTGCTTTCGCACTGGGCGGCATTCTGCGCTAAGAGAGACAGGCAGCCCTTGCCGCTACTTTTTGCGGCTCTCTCTTTTTTGCATCAGGCATTGGATTTTCAAAACAAAGGGGTAGCAGTATGGCCACAGCGAACTTCACAATGGAACACTTTCCCTCCGCATGGTTGGAACCAGCCGCGGAGCCGCAGCAGAGCCACACGCGTGCGGGGCAGGAGTGGGCCATGGCAGAAGTGCGTGCTCGGCGCGGCCCGACCCCGGAGGTATTTTTCCCCAAGCGCTTGGACAATTCTCGACTGGTGAAGGTGGAGGATCCACGGCGTGCGCAAGAGATTCGCACCATGGTGTTGGCTGCTGCAATCTTTCTCGCCGCACTGATGGGCTACACTTGGCAGCATTTCAGCTCGGTGGAACTTGGGTACAAGATCGAAGCGCAAAAGCAGATGGTGGAGCAATTGCGCGAGCAGAATCGCCAGCTTGCTTTGACGGAAGCGCAACTGACGCGGCCAGAACGTGTGGATCGACTGGCAATGCAAATTGGCTTGGAGTCACCGCGACCGGAGCAATTTGCCACGCCCACAGCAACTGATGTCGTAGTACCCGGATCGCCCATGTTAGCGCAGGTCGCAGCCCCGGCCTCTGGCTCGCAGTCTTCCGCGGGTGCCCTGTCCACCGTGCAATAACAGGCCAGTTACACTGACATCAGGACGCAGAGGATTGCAGGGTGCTGCGATGCTTGCGTCCATGTTTTCCGCATGGACAAAAAATCTCGCAAGCCGCTGGCAGCCCCGATTCCGCGCAAGCGGTTTTTTCTGTTGATTGCCATTTTTTTCGTGTGGGTAGCGCTCATTGTTACGCGCTTGGTGTGGCTGCAAGTTTTGCAACACGCCAGTTACGCGGAGCGCGCCCTGCACCAGCAGCAGCGCACCTTTACGGTTGCTCCGCGCCGCGGCGTCCTCTATGACCGCGATCTGCAACAGTTGGCCATGACGGTGCAGGCCAGCTCCATTTACGCAATTCCCAGCCAGATCGAAGACAAGCAGGATGCTACGCAGCAATTATCGGACGCTTTGCAGTCCAGCACCGTGAATGCAGATGTATCGCGTGTGGCGATTGCAGCGCGTTTGGATTCGGCCAAGAGCTTCGTCTGGATTGCGCGCAAAGTGGACGCCGCTACTGCTGAGCGGGTTGGCAATCTGGACTTGAAGGGCGTCTACATGCAGCCGGAGTTCAAACGCTACTATCCCGATGGTCGCCTGGCT
>JAJZCX010000252.1 GCA_021851625.1 Acidobacteriota bacterium
CTCGCGGTCCTCATCATCGACCACAACAATCATGCGCCCGGAGCGCATCTCTTCCAGTGCAGTGGGAACGTCCACGAAGCTATCGTGCGTACTCATCAGCTTTGATTGTATGGCGATTGCCCGACTCTTGCAGCACGGCGCACGCCACATCTCATGGCGCACAAAAGAAAAACGCCACTCGCGCGGAGTGGCGTTTTTCAGTTGAATGTGGAAGCGGAATTCTACAAGAAAGACTCGATCTCAAAGCCCCAAGCCTCCAGCAACGTCTCTGGAATGTACTTGGAATTCTTGTTCCGACGCGCCCACTCGCGCAAGCGCGTGGAGCGGATGTACTGATCGGGGGTCAGCTTGAACTCCTTCACCACTTGCTCGAAGGATGTCACCGTTGGCACTACCGGCCCGATCGGTTCCGGCTTGCCCCAGTTTGGATTGCCGCGACGCTTTGCCATGATCTATGCTGTTCCTTTTCGTTTGTTGTCTTGAACTGCACGCAGTGTCGGAAAATATAGCCGAGATGTACTACGAGTGGCCCTGTTCCAGTGGGGAGTCCGAAGGCGGGCCAGACAACTATCATTTTACGGAGTTTTTATTCAAAAATCAATAGTAAACTGGGTTGCCTAGGATAGAATTCTTACCCGCTGCCCGCGCAATATCCACAGACACCCCCCATGAAAATCGTATATTTTCAACCATTTATAGGGGTTACCCTGGTGGGGCACGTCACGGGCCATGTCCGTGCGTGTACAGCAAGCCCCGCAGCAACTTTTCCGCCCCACGCCAGAAGATTTGCACGCCAATGGCCAACAGCAGGAACGAGATGATGCGCAGAATTCCGTGCGCCGTCTGCGGGGAAATCTTGCGCGTAATCGTCGGCGCGTAGGCGTAGCAGAAGTAGACCATCAGGCAAAGAGTCAGAATCGCGGCGAACAGACCCAACTGGCTGAAGACGTTGCCCAGCAGCGTGGGCTGCTCGGCGTGCGCAGCCAGGGCCAACATCACCACCACCGTGCCCGGCCCGGCAGTGATGGGAAAAGTGAATGGATAAAATACACGCGCATCCAGCGAGACCACCGAAGTGGGCGCGGGGCTGGCCGATTCCGCAACGGGACGATCCGGCTCATTCAACAATTTCCAGCCCATCGAGGCGATCACCAGCCCACCCGCCACTTCCACCACCGGCAGCGAGACGCCGAAGAAGCGCAAGATAAACGAGCCGACAAAATCGATAGTCAGCAGAAACAGCACCGTAATCAGCGCGATCTTGCGCGCCAGCCGCTTGTAAACGCTGGTCTCCGCCGGGCCGGCCACGCCCAGAAAAATCAGCGCCGAACCCACCGGGTTAATCAGCGGGAAGAGCGTGCTGAAGCCTATCGAAAAGTAGCTGAAGAAATTTTGCATGATCCCGGATTCGTTGGTCCCCGACTCTATGCTATCGGAAGAAAGCGCTGCGTGGCTGTATGCTGACAGAGCCGCAGAGTATGGCGATAGAAAATCCTGTAACACGGGTTGGTCTTCCTCATGCAAATCCTCGACGTTCTCTTTGGACGCACCTTGGCTTCGTCAGAAGGTCGGGCCGAGCAGGTTGGCGCATCGGCAGGCATTCCCATCTTTGGATTGGATGCGCTCAGCTCCGCCGCCTACGGCCCAGAAGCAGCGCTGACACTATTGATCCCACTGGGACTCCTGGGCATTCACTACATTGTTCCAGTCATCGCAGCCATCTTGCTGCTGCTGACGATTGTGTACTTCTCCTACCGGCAGACGATTGATGCCTACCCGAACGGAGGCGGATCCTACACCGTTGCCTCTGAAAATCTTGGCGTGAGCGCAGGGCTGCTGGCCGCCGCCGCGCTGATGATTGACTACGTGTTAACCGCCGCTGTCGGCATTTCAGCCGGCGTGGGCGCGCTGATCTCCGCCGTGCCTTCGTTGCAACCGCATACGCTGAGTATCTGTCTGGGGATTCTCGCGCTGCTGACCCTCATCAATCTGCGCGGCGTGCATGACACGGGCGTTGCCTTCCTGATGCCAACGTATTTGTTTGTTGGCACACTGCTCATCGTGATTGGAGTTGGCATCGTGCGCGCCATCGCCAGCGGTGGACACCCAACTCCCGTAGTTGCTCCCTCCGTGTTGCCACCCGCGACGGCGGCGCTGACGCTGTGGTTGCTGCTGAAAGTTTTTGCCAGCGGATGTACGGCCATGACCGGCGTTGAGGCCGTCAGTAATGGCGTGACGGCGTTTCGCGATCCAGCCACGAAGAACGCCAAGCGAACACTGACCATCATTATCTTTCTGCTGATTGTTCTGCTGGCTGGCATCGCAGTGTTATGCCGCGCCTATAACATTGGCGCTACCGATCCAACCGGAGGCCATTACCAGAGCGTGCTTTCTCAACTGACCGTTGCAGTGATGGGCCGGGGAATTTTTTATTATGTGACGAGCGCTTCCATCCTGCTGGTGCTTTCACTCTCTGCGAATACGGCCTTCGCGGATTTTCCGCGTCTCACGCGAGCCATTGCGCTGCGCAATTATCTGCCGCATGTTTTTACGGTGCGCGGAAGACGCCTGCTCTATTCCTTTGGCATCTTTGCGCTGGTCTTTTTGACGGCATCTCTGATCGTTTTATTTGGCGGCGTTACCGATCGCCTGATCCCGCTCTATGCGATTGGAGCCTTCATGGCCTTTACGCTTTCGCAGGCTGGAATGGTGATGCACTGGCACACGCATCCTGGTCCCGGCAGCCGCAGACGGATGTTCGTCAATGGTTTTGGCGCGGCGGCGACCGGAATTACAACGATGATCGTGCTGGTTGCGAAATTTGTGGAAGGCGCTTGGATCACGGCGCTGCTGATCCCTGTGCTGATTCTGATTATGCGGATGGTTCGCAGCCACTATGATCGCGTCTCCAAGCTGACAGAAAATCAATCTCCTTTGGTTGTGAACGAATCCGAAGAACCACCCATAGTGGTGATGCCCGTGGACAGTTGGAGCCGAATTTCGGAAAAGGGCCTGCAATTTGCGCTCTCCATCTCACCAGAGATTCATGCCGTGCATGTTGCCTCAGAAGAAGATGCAACTCCATTGAATCGCGAATGGGAGCGACTTGTCGGCGCGCCTCTTCGCGCTGCCCAACGTCCCGTGCCCACGCTGACCGTGCTGCGCTCGCCCTACCGTTTCATCATCGCGCCCATCGTGCAGTTCGTTCTGGATTTGGAAGCAAAACACCCCACGCGCACTATTGCCGTTCTTGTTCCAGAGTTGGTGGTTCGCCGTTGGTATCAAAATCTTCTGCACAACCAGCGAGCCGGATTGCTAAAGGTTGCCCTGCTGCTGCGCGGCAATCGAAAGATTCTTGTCATCAACATTCCCTGGTATCTCGATCCGCCGGACGCAAGCCCTGCACCCTTGCAAGGAAGGGGCTAACGCTGCACCTACCCTTACGCATGACAAACATGAATGCACTGCATCC
>JAJZCX010000253.1 GCA_021851625.1 Acidobacteriota bacterium
GAAGTTCATGGCGAAACCGATTCAAGCGGCGCTCTTGCCCGACGTGGAAGCAGATTTTCTGCTGAACGGCGGAGCGCCGTACGCTCTTGCATCCGGCGCGACATTGCCGCAGGCCTCGCTGCGCTACGTGCAGTATGGTCGGCTGAATGCCGCGCGGGATAACGCCGTGCTGGTCTGTCATGGACTGAGCGGCTCGGCACGTGTGGCCGACTGGTGGCAAGAGATGTTCTTGGATGGCCACCCGCTCGATCCAAAAACACATTGCATTCTCGGCATCAACGCGCTCGGTTCCTGCTACGGATCGACCGGGCCGACATCAACGAATCCAGAAACCGGCCTACCCTACGGGCCGGATTTTCCGGTTGTCAGCATTCGTGACATCGTGCGCGGGCAGGCGCAGTTGATGGATCATCTCGGCATTGAAAAATTGCGCGCCGTCATTGGGCCATCGATTGGCGGGATGCAGGCGCTGCAATGGGCCGTGGATTTTCCAGAGCGCGTGGCGAATTGCTTTGCCACCGGTGCCACGCCGCTCTCCGCCATGGGACTGGCGCTGAATCACTTGCAACGACAAAGCATTTATCTCGATCCTGCATGGAAGGGCGGAAAATATGCGCTCGATCAGCAGCCTGTGGGTGGATTGTCCTTGGCGCGCGGCATTGCGAGTTGCACCTACAAATCTCCCGAACTGTTTACCGAACGATTCGGGCGCAGGTTCAATCGCAGCGGCGATGAAGACCCTACGCTTTCGTCCTCTGCACGCTACGATGTGGCTGGCTATTTGGATTATCAGGGGCGCATCTTCATTGATCGCTTCGATGCCAACAGCTACATCGCCATTACGCGCGCGATGGACAACTTCGACTTGGCGCGCGGCTACGCCAACGAGCAAGAGGCTTTGCGGCGTATTTCGGCGCGCGTCTTGCTGGCTGGCATCTCTTCAGATTGGCTCTTCCCCTCTGCCGACATTCAAGACTTGGCCAATCGCTGCCGCCGCGCCGGAGTGCGCTGCGACTACATCGAAGTCCAATCGCACCACGGGCATGATGCCTTTCTGGCTGAGGCCGAAAGCTGGCGTGCCTTTGTGGAGTTTGTTGTGCGCGATCCGTTGAGCACCCGCACCGATGCTCCCTTCACGTTGCAGACCACACACTAGCGCTTGCCCCCGCCATTTTCCTGCTCCACGCACCACGGGCCAGAGAGTTACATCTCTGGCCCGTGGATTTTGCCGGTGTGCATGGACAAATGTTGTGACAGGTTGAAACCACTCCACGATGCGGCTATTGGCGTATCCGCAATGTAGAGATCTCCCGCTCCATCCAACGCCAAGCCCAAAGCAGCAGTGATGCCGCCTGCCAACGTAGCGATGACCCGTCGAACTGGGTCGTCTGCGCGATGGCATGTGAAGCGCAACTGCCAGTAGGAGTACCGCCAGCACCGATAGAAGCTGCGCATTCCGGTGCACGCGCTTTGGCCCACCACACGATCCACAGCCATACAGCTATGCGTGCAGCGCGTAGCGGAAGAGCAAGCGCAGCACCGTGAGCACGATCGCGCCCAACAACGCCGCGGTAAAGCCGCGCACGCGAAAGCCGGGCACAATGAAGCTGGCCAAGAACAAAATCACGGCGTTGATGACCAGAAAGAACAGGCCCAGCGTCAGAATGTTGATCGGCAACGTCAGCATCTTGAAAAAGAAGCCCAACGTCGCGTTGAGAAAGCCCACCACCAGTGCGGCAATCAGCGCGCTGCCGAAGCCGGCGATTTCAAAGTCCGGCACCACATAGGAAACGATCAACAATGCGGCGGCACTGACTAGCCAAAGTGCAAGCAGATGAATCATACGCGGTAGCCTAACGAGAAATGCGCCGGCTGTCCAGCCAGAAATTGCGATGAAATAAAAATGAGGCACGCGCGAATCTCTTCGGCGTGCCTCGTATTGAATTCAAACTTGGCTACCCGGTAATGGTGACGCTCAGGTTCAGCGTTTGGCCGCTACCGGAGGTTGGTGTTGCCGTAATAATCACCATCGAAGTACCCGCTGGCGTGACCGTCGTTGGCGTGGTTGGGGTTTGGTTTGATGGTGGCAGAGACGACGAACCACCGCAGCCGGAAATTCCCGCAGCCAGCGCTCCGGTCAGAAGCACCAGCAATCCAAGCTGCAAGAAACCAAACTGCTTCTTCGTCAGCTTGCGTTTCCGCCCGAAGGTCGCCAATCCAGCCAGACTACCCGGCCCCCAGAAGGCCAGAGCCGGAAGAATCGGATTCATCGGAACTTGAGGACTGGTTGTTTTCGTTGCCGCCAACAGCGTCGCTGGCTGACTGCCCGGCGTTTGCAGCAGGCTCGGCAGCACATTCATCGCCGTCGCCACATTCGTCGAGAGGGTCAGCGTCACGGTGATCGGCGTGTTGCTACCGTTCATCGTCACGGTGCTGTTGGCCGTTCCACCCTGCGTAAAGACACACTGCGTATTGGCTAGCAACGAACCGCAGCCCAGCGTTAACGTACCCGTATATCCGCCCGTCGGGGTGAGGGTCAGTGTCGTTGTGCCCTTCTGTCCCGCAGCGATGGTTAACGAAGCTGGACTTGCCGTGATCGTATAGCTCGGTGGAATCGGAGTCGTTGCCGCGTTGACGGTGACCGCGGTTGCCGACGAGGTGGAAGTTGTGTCCGAAGCTGTGGCAACGAATGTGGCAGTCACGCTGTCACTGCCGACCGGCAAGAGCGTCGTCGTCAGCAAGGCTTGGCCCTGCGCGTTGAGCGAGGCGACGCCCAGGGAACTCGTGCCTGAAGCGAAGGTCACCAGCCCGCTGACCACAGGCGAGCCGCCTGCCGTTACGCTGGCCGCGAGCATTTCGCTCGTGCCTTGCGTGATCGACGAGGCCGAGGCCGTCAGCGTGGTCGTCGTGGCCAGTGGCGCGGGTGGAATCACGGCGCTGACGGCGATCTTCACGGAGTTGGTCGAGGTGCTGGCAGCGAAGTTGCCCTGCGCTGCGTAGCTGGCGGTGATGGTGTCTGCACCGATCGGCAACGTGGTGGTGGTCAACGTGGCCGCGCCACTGGCGTTCAACTGCGCTACGCCGATGGATTGGCTGCCATTCCAGAAGGTCACCGTGCCCGTCGGCGTGCCTGCGGTGCTGACAACGCTGGCCGTGAGCGTGTCGCTTGCGCCTGCGGTGATCGTCGATGCCGAGGCAGCCACGGTTGCGGTGGTGGCGGCCTGCGCGACTTGGATGATGGCGTCTGCGTTGGCCGCAGCGTAGCCGCTGATGGCCGTGCTGGTGGCTTCGACCACCACCGTGCCTGCGCCGGTGAAGGTGAGCTTATTGCCGCTGATCGTCGCCGGGCCGGAGAGCACGCTGTAGCTGATCGTCGGGCCTGTGATGTTCAGACTAGCGCTCAGCGTGATGGGAGCCGCGCCGTAGGTGGCTGTTGTGGGAGGCGCGAAGGTCAGCGTGG
>JAJZCX010000254.1 GCA_021851625.1 Acidobacteriota bacterium
TGCCGTAATCTCCTTCATCCGCCGCGCTGAATGTGAGACGATGAGGACGGGAACTTCATGAAGACGCCTCGTTTCGCCATAGCGATCCTGGCCGCGGGCAAGGGCACGCGGCTGCACTCCAAACGCCCCAAGGTGCTGCACACGGTTGCCGGAAAACCGCTCTTGCAGCATGTGATCGATGCCGCGTTGCAGGTGGTCGCGCCCCAGGAGATTTTTGTCATCGTCGGGCATCAGGCCGAGTCCGTGCAACAGGCCGTGGTGCACACCGGCGTGCACTTTGTTTTGCAGGCCGAGCAGCGCGGCACCGGCCACGCCGTGCAGTGTCTTGCGCCTGCGGTGCAGGGCTTTGACGATCTGCTCGTGCTCTCTGGCGATGTGCCGCTGATTACAGCGGAGACGATCACGAAGCTGCGCGATTTTCATTTGCAACAAAAAGCCGCCATGACGATTTTGACCGCGCTGCCAGAGAATCCCTTTGGCTATGGCCGCGTGCTGCGCACCGCGCCGGGCCAAGCGGAGGTGCAGGCGATTGTGGAGCAAAAGGCGCTGACTGCGGCGCAGCAGGATGCGCGCGAGATCAACTCCGGCATCTATGCTTTTCGTACACAGCCGCTGTTTGCGGAGATTTCCAAGCTGACCACCAGCAATGCGCACGGCGAGTATTACCTGACAGACATGGCTGCGATTCTGCACCGTGCAGGCGAGCGCGTGGTGGCGCTGGCTGCCGACGATGCCAACCAAGTGTTGGGAGCGAACACCATTGCGGAGATGATGCAATTGGACGCCGCGATGCGCCGCGCCACGACTGAGCGGCTGATGGCGCAGGGCGTGACCATCTTCCGGCCAGAGACCTGCGTGATCGATGCCAGCGTCGAAGTGGGCGCCGACACGGTGCTGGAGCCGTTCGTGCAACTGCTGGGCGCAACGCGCATTGGTTCAGGATGCCGCATTCGCTCCTACTCTGTGATTCAGGATTCGGCACTCGGCGATGGCGTGCTGGTGCGCAATGGCTGTGTGCTGGAGCGAGCCACCGTGGGCGATGGCGCGCTGCTGGGGCCATACGCGCATCTGCGTCCAGAGAGCAAGATCGGCAAGGCCGCGCATATTGGCAATTTTGTGGAGACGAAAAGCGCCGTGATCGGAGCAGGCTCCAAGGCCAATCATTTGACGTACATTGGCAACGCGGAGATTGGCGCGGGCTGCAATCTCGGCGCGGGCGTCATCACTTGCAACTATGACGGCGTGCACAAGCATACGACAAAGATTGGCGATGGCGTGTTTGTGGGCAGCGATTCGACGCTGGTCGCGCCGGTGACGTTGGCCGATGGCGCGTATGTGGCCGCAGGCTCCTGCATCACGGACGATGTGCCCGCCGATGCGCTGGCGCTAGGCCGCGCGCGCCAGGTGAACAAGCCGGAGTGGGCGCGCAAACGCCGCGCCATGCAGCAGAAAAAATAACAAGGCAAGGAGGTAAACGAGAGATGGCTGTTTTGAATCCATCGCAAATCGAAGAGGCGCTGCGCGGCCTGCCCGGCTGGCGGTTGGAGTCGGGTGCGCTGGTCTGCGACTGCACGTTTGCCGATTTCGTGCAGGCCTTCGCTTTTGTCACGCAACTGGCCTTGCTGGCGGAAAAAGAAGGGCACCATCCTGATCTCGACCTGCGCTACAACCGCGTGCGCGTGGCGCTGGTTTCGCATGATGCGGGCGGCGTGACCGAGCGCGATGCGGACATGGCGCGCGCGATCCAGAAATTGCCGCAGACGGCGGCAACAACCACTGCAAGGGCCTGAACTGTGCGCGTGAAAATAACCATTCGAAGCCTGAGGCGCGCCGGGAGCCGGCTGGCGACGATCTGTCTGCTGGCAGCGGGCTGCGCCTTGGTTCCGTATGCGCTGCCGGCGCACGCGGCTGCAATCGTGCTGGCGACGTCTGCACCGGCTCCAGACATGACGGATGCTGCCGATGAGGCGGATGAGCCGCTGGCGGAGGATTTTCTTGCGTTGGAAGGTCCGGAGCTGCCGGAGAATGGCTTCAACGCTTCGATGCTCTTCAGCGGTCTGCATGACCAGCAATTGGGCTGGGCTGGTTTTATGCAGCCGGCGATCTCGTGGCGCTTCAACCATATTTTTAGTGCGGATGTGACCGTGCCGTATTACTTCTATCGCTTGGCGTACACATACAAAAATGGTGTGGAGTTGAACAAGCCACTGACTGCACACGCGAATGAGATTGGTGACACGACCATCGCCGGACACATGGAACTACATCACGCTTGGCTGAGTGAGACGTTGACGCCGGCATTCAACGCGCCCACGGGAGATGCGCAATATGGCTTGGGCACTGGGCGCGTTACGTATGTGGTGATGAATGACGATGAGGCCGCGTGGCGCAGTTCCACATTCGATCTGCAACTCGGCGTGGGCGACACGAGCGACCTGGTCAATCGGCGCGTGGAGCGCAATTACGTCACGTTGGGCACGCTGGCCTACTTTCAGACCGGAATTTTGCAGGGCGTGACACGGCATTTGAATCTGATTGCGGACATGTATGAGCAGTTGCCCATAGGCAGTCAAAAGGTCTACACGGACGTGGAGCGCAAGGACAAGAAAATTGCCGTGCAGGCAGCCAACAGCAATGCGGAGGACAACGGCTTCACGGCCACGCTCGACATCCCCACCGCCTGGCATGTGGAGTTCACCGCGTATGGCAACCGCAGCTTTCGCTTGCAGGACACAACCATCGGCGTGACGATGACCTTCGCGCTGCGCTCTGCGAAGGCCGATTTTGCCTGGCGACAAAACGACGGCCAGTAGCTTGCGCTATTGCGGTCGGACGGGCGAGGCACGCAAGCATCCCCAATGCTGAAGCCGTATTTCTTTGCGCTATGCCTCAAGCCTTGCCGAAAATCCTTTTGAAAAAATGTCCAATGTGGTGCAGCACGCTGCCTGTGCGGCTAGACTTTTTGGGTGTGGCTGGTGCTTGCGCGATCGCAGGGGGCGTTGCAGCGGATGGAAGAGTCGCTGGCGTTGCGGGTTTTGGCTGCGCAGACGCGGCGGCCATCGTGTGCTCTGTGCTGGCGTGTTCTGCGCCGGTCGCCGGTGAGCTGACGCGATTGGTTGCGCCGCTGTAGCTGAGCGTGGTCGAGACCTGCATGTGCGTTTGGCCAACACGCACAGCGGGCGCGGCAGGAGCAGGCGTGGGTGCCAAGCCCTCGCTCTGCGCCAGGGGGAAGGCGTTGCTGGCCACGGCTTGGCCGGGCAGAGCCACGTTATTGGCGCTGGCAATGCCTGTACTGGCAACGGAGACGGAGACAGCGGGGCAGCCGCACGGCTCCGGCTCATTGTCCACCACGGACTCCACGCTGCCGCGCTCAAACAAAACACGCTGGCCAGGCCGCACGCGATAGACGCCTTCGCCTAGCAATTCCTGCACGGTAATGGCGGC
>JAJZCX010000255.1 GCA_021851625.1 Acidobacteriota bacterium
ATGTCCGCCAAGTACATAGCCAGCGGATCGTCCGTCTTCTCGCCCAAGCGGAAGGCGGGTGTGGGCGCGGTCGGCGTCAACAGCACATCGACTTCGCCAAAGGCCGTGAGGTAATCGCGCGTCAGCAGCGTGCGCACCTGCTGCGCCTTGCGATAGTAGGCATCGTAATAGCCCGCGCTCAACACATATGTGCCGAGCAGAATGCGGCGCTTCACCTCTGCGCCAAAACCACCATCGCGTGTGCGCCGATACATATCTTGCAGCGAACCCGCCTGCGGCGTGCGATAGCCATAGCGAACGCCATCAAAGCGGGCCAGATTGGCGCTGGCCTCTGCCGTGGCCAACACATAATAGGTGGGAATGGCGTACTGCGTGTGCGGCAGGGAAACAGGATGCACGGTGCATCCGGCGGCGCGCAGTTTGTCGAGCGTCGCCTCAATCGCAGCGCGCACTTCGTCGTCGAGGCCTTCCGCAAAATATTCTTTGGGCACGCCAATACGCAGGCCCCGCACGGGCTTGTCCAAGTCGGCGGTGTAGTTCTGCACCGGCGCGTGCGACGAAGTTGCATCGAGCGGATCGTGGCCAGCTAACACGCCCAGCAGCGTAGCCGCATCGCGGACCGTGTGCGTAAACGGCCCCACGCGATCGAGCGAGGAGGCAAAGGCGATCAATCCATACCGCGAAACACGACCATAGGTGGGCAACAGACCGACCACGCCGCAAAAGGATGCGGGCTGGCGAATCGAGCCGCCAGTGTCCGTGCCGAGTGTGGCCACAGCCATGTCCGCAGCCACGGCTGCCGCCGATCCGCCGCTGGAGCCGCCGGGTACGCGGTCGAGCGCGCGTGGATTGTGCACCGGCCCATACGCGGAGTTTTCATTCGACGAACCCATGGCGAACTCATCGCAGTTCAACTTGCCCAGCAGCACAGCACCGGCTGCCTCCAAACGCGCAACGGTCGTAGCGTCATACGGCGGACGATAGCCTTCCAGAATCTTCGAACCTGCCGTGGCTGGTGCGCCCTGCATGGTGAGCACGTCTTTGATGCCGATGGAGACGCCGGCCAGTGGGGGCAGTTGCTCGCCGCGTGCGGCCATGGCGTCGATGCGTGCGGCCTGTGCAAGTGCGCGCTCTTGGCTCAGTGCCAGCCAAGCGTTGATCTTGGAATCTTCCGCCGTGATGGTTTTATAAAAGGACTCGGCCAACGTAGTGGCCTTGGTCGCGCCGCTGGCCAGAGCCGCGCGCGTTGCGTCAATCGTCAAAGGGGTCTGCGTGCTGGGTGTTGCCGTCATCCGTGGCTCCGTGGTTGTTGACTGGGACTTGCGCTGGTACGAGAGGCCGCGCTACCCGTGGTTAGCGCTCAATCACTTTGGGAACTTTGAAGCAGGCCCCATCGGACTCCGGCGCGGTCGCCATCACAACCGGGCGATCCAGCGAAGGCCGCGCAACATCGGCGCGCAGGTTCTCTGCCCCGGTCGCTGCATTCTTCTGCGCCTCGGCAGCTAGAATTTCGCTCACCTGCGCCATGGGCGGCACGTCGGTTGTGTTCAGTTGATTCAACTGCTCCACGTGGCCCAGAATTGCGCCCAGGTCGCGCACCATGCGCGGCTCCTCTTCGGCGGTCAACTCCAAACTGGCCAGTTCCGCCACGCGACGTACATCTTCGAGCGCAATCGTTTTGCCTGCGTTCATATCTGTTTGCTCCCGGCTGCAAGTTTCTGAAAGGCTATGGCGCGGGCTTCGGTTCAAATGCGCCGCGTCTCCACAAAGAACAGTATATCGGTGACAGCCACTCTGGTTAGGCGCTCCAGGCGCTGGCGCAATTGTGGGCGCAGTAGGATGAGTTGCTGTTGCCACTCCTTGCCCTGCGCAGCCACGGTCAGCGTTCCGGCCTGAAAGCTAACGGCACGCGTGCGCCGAGCCGTCGCCTGCCCCACCGCCAGCGGCCAAGCGGAAACGACGCGCTCCGGCTCGTCGAGTCCGGCCAGAATCTGCTGGGCGAGCAGGATTACCGCATTGCGTAAGGGTTGCATGGATGGCAATGTCGCCGGGGCGGCGTGCTTTCACACTTTACAGCAGCGGCAGCGCCGCATCCAACGTGGGGATGCGCCGATAGTTCCGCCCCCCTGCGCAATCGCCGCGCTCCACGCCTTCAAGTAGCAGCAAAGTGCCCACACCCGCTGCCTGCCCCGCGGCCATGTCGGTGCAGCGATCGCCAATGAAAATCGATCGCGTCAAATCGAGCGAAAAATCCCGTGCGGCGTGCAGCAACATGCCGGGGTTGGGCTTGCGATCAGGGCATTCGCGGCGATAGGCACCAACACCCTGCTCAGGATGATGCGGGCAAAAATAGGTGCGATCCAACTGCACGCCTTCGCGCGCAAAAGCGGCCTCCATCCAGCGCGTGAGCGCGTGAAAGTCCTCTTCTGTGTAATAGCCGCGCGCGATGCCGGCTTGATTCGTCACCACAATCAGCTTGTAGCTCGCTGCCTGCGCGCTGCGGCAGAGCGCAAAAATTCCAGAAACAAAATGTACCTGCTCCGGCTGGTGGAGATAGTTGATCTCTGCGTTGATAACGCCGTCGCGATCTAAAAACAGCGCGCGGTTGGGGCCGGTGGATTCCTGAATGAACTGTGGCATGGTCGCTGGCGCAGGAACGGGGAGTGCATTTCCCTGCCTGTCTTTAATCCTACTGCCTCATATCCATATCCGCTAAGCTAGTTTGCATCCATGCAAAGCCACAACGAACACGCTTCATGCGAGGAGTCTCGCGCAACGAGACCTAGCAGATCCGCACATCGACTGTTGGTATGGCCACAACGCATCTTGCAGCGACAATGCGTCCACCGGTGCGACGGCGGCACGGTTCGAGGAACTCGCAGCCATTGATCCCAACGTTTAGAGCATCGTGAATGTCGCAACTTTGGCCACATTCGCTCGCGCATGCGCGGTCTGCTACGAGCTTTTGTTCTGGCGCAGTTTTTCTGTGGGCGTTGCGCCACTGGTCCTTGGCGAGTATGTCGGCGCCATCCATACGCAGATTCAGCATCGTCCGTTTGCCATTGAACTGGAACGGATCAACTTTGAGCACCCGCCGCAAGCCCCACCCGCGCAATAGCCATTCCAGCAAAAAAACGGGGATGACCGAAGCCATCCCCGTTGTGAAAGCGATGCAACTCTGGGTTAGCGCGGCAGCGTGCGCTCGCCCGTGATCTGGAAGGTTGTCTGCACGCCGTTGCTCTTCGGCTCCGGTTGGCTGCCGCCCACGTAGACGGTATAGCTGCCAGCTTGAACTTTGTGCGCACCCTCAGCGGTCACAAAGCTCAAATCACGTCGCGTCAGCGTGAAGGCGACATGCTTCGTCTCCCCCGGCGCCAAGTGCACGCGCGTGAAGCCCGACAGCTTGCGCAGCGGGTTCACCGGCGAAGCGGGC
>JAJZCX010000256.1 GCA_021851625.1 Acidobacteriota bacterium
GCGTATCAACCATGCGCTTCAGCAATGCCAGCGTCACAAATACTTTGTCATCCCGACCGGAGTTCCCGCAGGGAACGCAGTGGAGGGATCTGCGGTGCGCTTCCCTTCAAGACAACCGCAGATTCCTCGACTCACTCCGTTCGCTCGGAACGACAAGGTGTGGATGGGTGTGGAGTGACACAACTACACGCAGGCAATACCCGCACCAGCCCTGTGCGTAACGACAGTGCCTATGCGCTGCACGCATGGGCCAGAAAGTGAGACAATTTTCCTGTATGCATATCTCCTTTACTCTTCCCGCACATTTGCAAGCAGAGGTTACCGCCGCCACCACCACATGGCAAAGCAAGAGCAACGTTGTGCGCTTCTGGGCACGCGATGCTTCGCTCTGGACGGGCGAGGATGAATCGAAATGGATGGGCTGGCTGGATATTGTCGAGCGCCAGCAAAGGGACAGCGCGCAGTTCCGCGCACTGGCTGAAGATGTGCGCAGCGCCGGATTCGAGCATGTGTTGCTGCTCGGCATGGGCGGCTCCAGCCTGTGCCCAGAGGTGTTCTCGCTCACCTTTGGCCGCCAAAAGGGATTCCCGCATTTGCAGATTGTGGACTCCACCGACCCGGCGCAGATTCGCGCGGTTGAGCAGAGCGTGGATTTGAAGAAGACGCTGGTGATTGTTTCGAGCAAGTCTGGCTCCACGCTGGAGCCAAACATTTTGCAGCAATACTTTTTTGCGCAGATGCAGAAGGCCGTGGGCGCGGACAAGGCTGGCAGTCATTTCATCGCCGTCACCGATCCCGGCTCGAAGATGGAGCAAGTGGCGCGCGACCACGGCTTCCTCAAAATCTTTTACGGCGATGCTTCGATTGGCGGGCGCTACTCGGCACTGTCGAACTTCGGCATGGTGCCCGCGGCGGCAATGGGGCTGGACGTGGAGAAGCTGCTGACGCAGGCCAAGCTGGCTGTCGATGCTTCCAAGAAGCCGAACATCACCGAGAATCCCGGCGTGCAGTTGGGTTTGGTGCTGGGAGCGGCGGCAAATACAGGCCGCGACAAGATTACATTTTTCACCTCGCCGCAGGTGCACGACTTGGGCGCATGGCTGGAGCAGTTGATCGCCGAATCCACCGGCAAGCAGGGCAAGGGCATTACGCCGGTGGACCGCGAGGCGATCACCACGCCAGAGCACTACGGCAGCGACCGCGTCTTCGCCTACATCCGTCTACAAGGTTCGGACAACGCCGCTACCGATGCCGCTGTGGCCAAGCTGGCGCAGGCCGGCCACCCCGTGGTGCAAGTGGAGATGGAGCAGACCTACGACATTGGCCAGCAGTTCTTTTTGTGGGAGATGGCCACGGCGGTGGCGGGTGCGGTGATGGACATCAACCCCTTCAACCAGCCGGATGTGGAGGCGAGCAAGATTGAGACCAAACGCCTGACCTCCGAATACGAGCAGACGGGCAAGCTGCCACAGCGCGAGCCAATTTTTACCGAAGAGGCGGCACACGACGCAATTGCGCTCTACGCGGGCGAGCGCTATGCAGCCGTGTTGCAAGGCGCGCTGCCCACGGGCGGCAAGCATGATCTGACGGCCTATCTGCGCGCGCATCTGACGCAGGTGCAGGCCGGAGATTATTTCGCCACGCTGGCCTATATCGAAATGAACGCGGCCAACGAGGCGGTGCTGCAAAAATTCCGCCATGCGGTTCGTGACGCCAAGCGAGTGGCCACGTGCTTGGGCTTTGGCCCGCGCTTTCAGCACTCCACTGGACAGGATTACAAGGGCGGCCCGAACACCGGCGTCTTTTTGCAGGTGACGGCGGAGCATGCAGAGGACTTGGCGATTCCGGGGCAGAAATTCACCTTTGGCGTGGTGCTGGCTGCGCAGGCCGCCGGCGACTTGGCCGTGCTCGATCAGCGCGGACGCCGCTCGCTGCGCGTGCATCTGGGCAAGGATGTTGCCACGGGACTGGCGCGCTTGAATGCGGCGATCTCAAAGGCACTGGCCGGATAGTTCTTCAGGCTGCACGGGCACCCATTCTTCGCCATGTTTGCGAAGCGTGGGTGCCCGCGTTGAGACAACCGCAGGTTCCTTCCCTCGGCTGCGATCGGGGCAGGCTCACTCACTCCGTTCGCTCGGAAGGACAAGGTGAAGTGGGTGTGGAGTGACACAACTACACGCAGGCAATGCCCGCACAATTCCTCTGCGCTTCAGCAATGCCAGCGTCACAAATACTTTGTCATCCCGACCGGAGTTCCCGCAGGGAACGCAGTGGAGGGATCTGCGGTGCGCTTCCCTTCAAGACCACCTTGTCATTCCTCGACTCACTCCGTTCGCTCGGAATGACAAGGTGGAGTGGGTGCAAAGGCCCCTATTCCACCGTCACGGACTTGGCCAAGTTGCGCGGCTGATCCACATCGCAGCCGCGACGCACGGCGATGTGATAGGCCAGCAATTGCAGCGGCACCGCTTCCAGCACAGGCAGCAGCAGCTCCGGCGCGTGCGGCACGTAGAGCACCTGCTCGACCAACTGCGCGATTTCGTGGTCGCCTTCGGTGGCCACGGCGATCACTCTGCCAGAGCGTGCGGTGACCTCCTGAATGTTCGATAGCGTTTTTTCATAGCGCTGCTTCGAAGCCGGGTCACCCACATCCTTCGTCGCCAACACCACCACGGGCAACGTCTCGTCAATCAGCGCGTTGGGGCCGTGCTTCATCTCGCCTGCCGGATAGCCTTCGGCGTGGATGTAGGAGATTTCCTTCAGCTTTAATGCGCCTTCGAGCGCAATCGGGTAGTGGATGCCGCGGCCCAGATACAAAAAGTCTCGCGCCGTGGAGTAGGTCCGCGCCAGTGTTTCACAGACCGCATCGGCACTCTTCAATATCTCTTCGATCTTGCCGGGAACGCGGCTCAACTCGTCCACCAATTGCAAGCTGGTTGCGTCGCTGATGGTGCCGCGCTGCTGCGCCATGTACAGCGCCAGCACGAAGAGCGCCGTCAATTGCGCGGTGAAGGCCTTGGTGGAGGCCACGCCAATCTCCGGCCCGGCGTGCGTGTAAATGGTTCCCTGCGCCTCGCGCGCGATCATGGAGCCGACCACGTTGCAGATGGCCAGCGTCTTCGATCCCTTGGCCATCATCTCGCGCTGCGCGGCGATGGTGTCTGCCGTCTCGCCAGATTGCGTGATGAGCAGGCCGATGGCTCCCGCCTCTGGAATCGGGTCGCGGTAGCGATATTCGCTGGCGTAATCAACCTCAACCGGAAGACGCGCCAGCCGCTCGATCATGTACTTGCCTGCAAGGCCCGCATGCCAGCTTGTGCCACAGGCGGCGATGTTGATCTTCGTCGCTGCGCGAAATTCCGCTTCGCTGATCTGCATCGCGTCTAAAAATACTTTGCCGGTG
>JAJZCX010000257.1 GCA_021851625.1 Acidobacteriota bacterium
CAGTGAAGGGAGCACTGCAAACATCTCAAATACAGAAAGTCATTCTGAGCGACCAACGAGAGCGAAGAATCCAGACGGTCTTTGTGGAAGCAACAGAGCCATGACCACGGCAGTCACAACCCAGCCCGCATTCACTGGATTCTTCGCTGCGCTCAGAATGACTCCTCGCGTGGCGAAAATTATCGCGCTGCAAACCCCTTGTCCTTCCGCGCGTGCACACCCTCCATACTTTGTCATTCCGAGCGAACGGAGTGAGTCGAGGAATCTGCGGTTGGTCTTCGCATCTGCGTAGGCTGGGGCGCGCGCGCTATCCCGTGCTGCGCAGTCCCGCTGCAATGCCGCTGATCGTTGCCGCGATGGTTCGCTGCACCGCAGGACTGGTGTCGCCTGCGCGTTTGCGCCGCAGCATCTCCACCTGGATCAAACTCATCGGATCAACATACGGATTGCGCAGTTGAATGGAGCGCGCCAGCACGGGATTTGATTCGAGCAGCGTTTTCTGTCCCGTTACGGCCAGCACCATCTGCTGCGTGCGCTCCAGCTCCGCTTCAATGCGGCCAAAGACGCTCGTGCGTATCGCCTCATCCTGCACCAGTGAAGCGTACAGGCGGCCAATGCCCAAGTCGGCCTTGGCCAGCGCCATTTCCACGTTGCGGATCAGGTCGATGAAGAGCGGAAACTCTCGCATCATCTCGCGTAGCAACTCCAGCGCGCTCGCATCCTTGGCATACGATTCCAGCGCGTGACCCACGCCAAACCACGCTGGAACCATGTGGCGACTCTGCGTCCAACCAAAGACCCAGGGAATGGCGCGCAGATCGCCAAAGCTGTTCTTGCTCGACCGGCGCGAGGGGCGGGAGCCGATGCGCGCGCTCTCCAACTCATTGACCGGCGTGGCCTCGGCAAAGTACTGCAACACCGCCGGGTCCTCAGGAATGTTCTTGCGATAAAAATCATAGGAGACCGCCGACATCGCGTCGAAGGCCGCTTCCCATCCATCGCGCATCACGCCGGTACGATGGCCATTGGCCCGCCGCGCCTCTGGCCGCGCCAGCGCATCCAAGGATGCGGCCAGCATCAGCTCCAGATTGCGCTCGGCCAGCACTAGATCGGAATACTTCCAGTGCAGCACCTCGCCCTGTTCGGTCAGGCGAATTTCACCGGTGAAGGCATCCATCGGCTGCGCATAAATGGCGCGATGTGTCGGGCCTCCGCCGCGTCCCACCGTGCCGCCGCGCCCGTGGAAGAGGCGCAAATGAATGTCGCACTCCCGCGCCACTTGATGCAGTGCGCGATGCGCCTTGAAAATCTCCCACGTGCTGGTCACCATGCCGCCGTCTTTGTTGGAGTCGGAGTAGCCGAGCATCACCTCTTGTCGGCGTCCCCACGAATTCAACAGCGGCTGATAGGATTCCAGCGTCCACAACGCGCGCGACACCTCCGCGGCATTGCGCAAATCCTCAATCGACTCATAGAGCGGCACGGGCATGATGCCACGAGTGGTTTCGCTGGCCGCGCATTTGACGCCCTGACTGCGTGCCAGTTGCAACACGTGCAGCACGTCGTCCACACTGCCCGCGCCGCTGATGACGTACTGTTGCAGCGCCGCGCCGGAAGTGGTCGATTGCAAATTCGCCACCGCGCGAAAGGTTGCCAGCACATCCTGCGTCTCCGGCGAAAGCGGTTTGGCATAAGCCGTCGGATCAGCGCTCGGCGAGGGCCAGGTTTGCATCTCCGTGAGTGCGCGCGTGTGCAGCTTGGCGTGCTGGCGCACGTCGAGCGTGTGCAGATGTAGGCCAAACGTGCGTACTTCCAGCAGCAGCGGATCGACCAGCACCCGCGCCAAACGCACACCGGCGTGGCTGGACAGGCTCTCGCGCAGCAACTCCAAATCCTCTTGAAACTCCGCAGCCGTGGTGTACGGTGGCAGTGCTGCGCAGATGGCCTGCTCAGCCTGTACGGCTGCACGCGCGGAATCCAGCCGCTCCAACATGCAGTGCACAAAGCGCCGATAGAGTTCCGTCGAATAGCGTTCGCCAAAGTCGCGTCCACTGTGCGCGCGCAGGCGCGTATAGTGCTCCAGCCGGTTCAGTAGCGCATCGCTCAACGGCACGCGCTCGCTGGAACTGGTCAACAGATCGAAGATCAACTGCACGCGCGCGCAATAATGTTCGCGCAATTTGCTGGCCGCCATGGCCAACGCTTTGCGTGTAACGGCTGGCGTTACATTGGGATTGCCATCGCGGTCGCCGCCAATCCACGAGCCGAATTCGACAAACTGCGGCAGATCGATGGCTTCGAGGGTCAGCCCGTACTCTTCGTTGAAGGCGTCAGCGACCTCTTGAAATAACTGCGGTAGCGTTTGAAAGATGGCGATCTCGTAGTAGTCGAGTCCCATCTTCACCTCGTCGTAAACCGAGGGTTTGCGATTGCGCACCTCATCGGTCTGCCACAACGCGGTGATCTCGGCCTGAATGGCGCGTTCGAGCGCGGTCAGGTCTGGGTCGGAAAGCGGGATGCGATCCAGTTGCTCCAGCAACTCACCGATGCGGCGGCGCTTGAAGAGCACGGAGCGGCGCGCCACCTCTGTGGGATGCGCCGTGAAGACGGGCATGATGCGAATCTGGCGCAGAAATTCGAGGGCCTCGTCCGCAGTGATGCCTGCCGTGTGCAGACGGCGCAGTGTGCCGCGAATCTCACCGGGCTGCGGGCCGCGTTTGCCCCCAGCCATCAGATGCGCCTTGCGGCGGCGCTTGCGGTGGTTGGTTTCCGCCAGATTGATGAGTTCGAAGTAAAAGCCAAAGGCGCGCGTCAGTTGATCGGCAAAGCGAACGTCGAGGTTCTGCACCTGTTGCAGTGCCTGTTGCAACAGGGCCTCTGCGGCGGCGCGATCTTTGCGCAAATGCGCCTGGCGACCTTCCAGTGTTTGGCGGCGCAGGTCTTCCACCGCGCGGAAGAGCGGCTCCCCGACCTGTTCGCGCAGCACCCTGCCGAGAAGAATTCCCAGCGAGCGCACGTCGCGACGCAGCGGCGCATCTTTGCGCGTGCCATCCTGTTCCTGAACTTCGGCCAGCCGCTCCGGCCAGCTCTCCGGCTTCCACAGAGGTTCCATTCGCCCTCAATTCAAAATATAAACTCGCAGTGTGCTGCGCGCAGGTACAGAGTTGCCGCTTGGGCTTGCCGTGCAAGCGGCTGCGCAGGCCGTGCCGTTCCGTGCTTCGTGCTTCCTTTTGATTCTATGAGAGTGCGGCCTGTTCTTCCAGTTGCACGATCAAAGATTCCCATTCGGCCAGTGCGGCGGCGTGTTCGCAGCGCAACTGCTCGGCCTGGCGCAGGTGCATCTGCGTCTGCTCGGCGGAGACAAATGCGGTCAGCGCCTGCTCGGCTA
>JAJZCX010000258.1 GCA_021851625.1 Acidobacteriota bacterium
GCGCAGGGTTGCGGTCAAGGCGGAGTAGGTGCGGTTCAGGCGGAAGGTCATGCGCCAAGCGCGAAAGTAGACCACGCTGACCGTGCCATAGGCAAAGAAATGTCCCACCTTGCGGATGCTGAAGAGCAGCACCTTCCAGTTGTGATCCTGAAACGGGCCAAAGATTTTTTCCAGCAACGGTCGCAGCAGATGGCTGGTGTTGCTGGCGGAAAATGCATCGCTCGAAGAGATGGCGATCAGCAGCGCGCAGATCGCCGCTGGAATCCAAGCATGCAGCAGAACCCGCTTGCGTTTATTCAACATGATAGTTGGGTGCCTCGCGCGTGATGATGACGTCATGCACGTGGCTCTCGCGCAATCCGGCGTTGGAGATGCGCACGAAGCGCGCCTTCTCTTGCAGTTCGGGAATCGACGCGCAGCCCAGATAGCCCATGCCAGAGCGCAAACCGCCCACAAGCTGGTAGACCATCGACTCCAGTGGCCCGCGATAAGGCACGCGGCCTTCAATGCCTTCGGGTACAAACTTGGCTAGACGATTCATGGCCGTGTTTTCGCGGCTGGTCAGCGATGTGCGCCCCTCTGGATCTTCCATGTCGCTTGCGCTTTGAAAGTAGCGCTCGCCGGAGCCTTGCGCCATGGCCGAGAGCGATCCCATGCCGCGATAGGTTTTGAAGGAACGCCCTTGATACAGAATTGTCTCGCCCGGGCTTTCATCCACACCGGCAAAGAGCGAGCCAATCATAATCGCGCTGGCCCCGGCGGCAATGGCCTTGGCAACGTCGCCGGAGTACTTGATGCCACCATCGGCGATGATGGGCACGTTGTGTTGCTTGGCTGCACGGTAGGCCTCGGAAATCGCTGTGATCTGCGGCATTCCTGCGCCGGTCACCATGCGCGTGGTGCAGATGGAACCCGGCCCAATGCCCACCTTGATCGCATCCGCACCGGCCTCAATCAACGCCAGCGCGCCCTCATAGGTGGCGATGTTGCCCGCCATCAGGTCGATGTGCGGGAAGTGCTTCTTCAGTGTGCGCACTGCCTCCAGCACGCGCGACGAGTGCCCGTGCGCGGAGTCCACAGCCAGCGCATCCACGCGGTTGCGCACTAACTCCTGCGCGCGCTCCAAAAAATCTCCGGTTGCGCCCACAGCTCCAGCCACGCGCAAACGGCCCTGGGAATCTTTAGCCGCGTTCGGATACTTCAGCTTCTTTTGAATATCCTTGACGGTGATGAGACCCTTCAGCTCGTATTGATCGTTGACCACCAACAACTTTTCCACGCGGTGGTTGTGCAGGATTTTTTCCGCCTCTTCCAGCGTGGTGCCCACCGCCACGGTGATGAGATTCTGCTTGGTCATCACCTCATTGACGGGAACATGCGTGCGCGTCTCAAAGCGCAAATCGCGATTGGTCAGAATGCCGACCAGCTTCTTATTTTTTGTCACCGGCACGCCAGAGATTTTGTAGCGCCGCATCACATCGAGCGCTTCGGAGATGGGCTGCTCCGGCGTGATCGTCACGGGATCGACGATCATGCCGCTCTCCGAGCGCTTCACTTTGTCGATCTCGCCAGCTTGCTGCTCCATGGTCAGGTTGCGATGGATGACGCCGAGGCCGCCCTGTTGGGCCATGGCGATGGCCAGGCGCGACTCGGTAACTGTATCCATCGCCGCGCTCAGCAGCGGTGTGTTGACAGTAATGTTGCGCGTCACGCGCGTCTGCGTGCTCACCTGCGCGGGCACCACTTCGCTGTATGCGGGCACCAGCAAAACATCGTCGAAGGTCAGCGCTTCAGGTACGGGAAATTCAATCATAGATTTCCAATCCGCTGTTTGGGATTTCCAAATCGGGGTGAGGCTGCGGGCAGGGCAGGGGCCGCGGTCGTTGCGGGCCAAGAGGGGCGGTTCCAGACGGGCATGTCTGATTGTAGGATTTTCACCGGCTCCCGGCAAACAGGTACTGCGTGCGTGCAAAAAACGACCTGTGGGTGGATGGGAGTCTGCGGGTGTCCCAGAACCTTCCTAAACGAAGTCGAAGGGTCTCGATTTTGAGACCTGGGAATCACCAGCCCCGCCCATTCAAGCCCAAAAAAGTTTGAATGGGGCACCAGTGATCTTTCAAAAGGTTGGCGATACAGGAATGACGGTGTATTCCCGTGCCTTGTCATCCCGACCGAAGTTCCCGCAGGGAACACAGTGGAGGGATATGCGGTTTTTTTCATACAAACAACCGCAGATTCCTCGACTCGCTGCGCTCGCTCGGAATGACAAGACGTTCTGGGTGCTGTGATTTATTTCCATGCGGCGAGTCCTTCTGAGCGAAGGGCGGTCGCCTTGGCGAACGCACGCAGAGAAGAATCCAGAAAATTCTGGCAGCGAAGCATCCAGAGAATTTTGGCAGCGAAGAATCCAGAGACCAGACTCTCTGGGGTTTCCCCGTTCGACTCGCCTGCGGCACGCTCAGGGCAGGCTGTCGCATTGCTTCTCAGAATGACTCCCGGATGCGTTGACTGGCTTCATCGACTTCCGGGACACCCCGTGAATGTTTCTGGCGCGCGCAGCCCCTGCTGGTTTCCCCGGTTTGAAATTCCCCGGCTCCCGGCGTATCCTTTGATAGCAGACGAATTTGTCCCTGGCGCGTTGGGTGAGCGCACCCCAAACGCGGGCCGGGAGCAATGAGTGGGCGAAAGCCCACTTTTTCTTTGCAGTAAAGTTCGGCGGGGCATCGCGCAATCCATCGCCGCCGGACAGGACGGTGTATGGCTCTTGATCTCGACGTAGTTCGTTCCATCGCAGTGCGTGTGGCCGCATCCCACGGCCTCGACGTGGTGGAGGTGGAGTTTCATGGCGGAGCCAAGCATCGTTTGCTGCGCGTCTTCATCGAAAAGAATGCGCAGGAGCGCGCGCGCTTGGCGGCCATGGCCGCAGAGCAGGCGGCGCAGACAGAGGACAGCCTCAAACTGCCAGAGCACGCCTCGCTCGATCAGTTGGCGGGCGTGACGCATGAGGATTGCGAGCGTTTCAGCAAAGACTTTGGCACGGTCATGGATGTGGAAGATCTCATCTCCGGCACCAGCACGTATACGTTGGAGGTCTCCTCGCCCGGCTTGGATCGCAGACTGCATCGGCGGGAGGATTTTGAGCGCTTCCGCGGCAGCCTGGTCAAGGTGCAGACCTTTACGCCGGTGGCGGGCAATCGGCACTGGCTGGGGCGCATTGTGGACGTGAGCACGACGGAGATTGTGTTGGAGTTGAGCGAAGGCAAGCCGCGCAAAAAGAAGGCGGGCGTAGAGGAAAAGAAATCGGTGACGCTGAGTTTGGCTAACATTGAGAAGGCGAATTTGGAGCCGGAGCTATAAGATTTTCGGCAAGAAAAT
>JAJZCX010000259.1 GCA_021851625.1 Acidobacteriota bacterium
CCGCCTGATTGAAGCCAACCTCTCCTATCAGTTCTGGAATCACGAATTCTCGATCGGCAAAAGTGACGTGTGGGATGGCCCGGCGCTGGGCGGCGCATTTGATTGGAGCAACAACGCGCAGAACATCTACTCCTTTCGCATCAACCGCGTCGAGCCGCTGCATATTCCGTTCCTGTCCTTCTTCATCGGCCCGGTGCGCTATGAGTTCCTTGTTGGCAGCTTGAAGGGACACACTGACCCCAACTCACCTTGGGTGCACATGGAGAAGTTTGAATTCACACCCACCGGCAACTTTGAGTTCGGCTTTTCACGCACCATCATCTGGGGCGGCGAGGGTCACGAGCCGGTCACCTTTGGCACCTTCTGGAACAGCTTCTGGAGCTTCCAGAATGTCTCTGCGCAGACCAAATTTTCCGTCAACGATCCCGGCGCACGCTTCAGCACCTTTGACTACACATGGCGGCTGCCCTTTCTACACAACTGGCTGACGCAGTACACCGATTCGGAATCTCACGACGACGTGACGCCCGTCAGCGCGCCGCGCAGAGCCGCCGTGCGTACCGGCCTGTACCTTTCGCACATTCCCATGGCTCCGAAATGGGATCTGCGCGCCGAGGCCGTCTACACCGATCTGTCGGTCTCCAACAGCGTTGGCGGTTCCTTCATGTACTACGAAACCGTGCAGCGCCAGGGCTACACCAACGAGGGCAACATCTTTGGCGACTGGATTGGCCGCGAATCCAAAGGCGGACAGGCTTGGCTGACCGATCACCTCTCGCCCTCGGAGATGGTGCAGCTTTCCTACAGAAACGCCAAGGCCGCCAAAGACTTCATCCCCGGCGGCACCACGCAGAATCTGTTCACCGTGCGGGCCGTAAAAAAAATCCGTCCGCAGGTCGAACTCGACGGCTGGCTGCAATATGAGCGCTGGAAAGCTCCTATTTATAAGACCGGCGGACAAACCGACGTCACCACTACGGTGCAGGTCACTTGGTTCCCGAAGATTGAGCGTGGCCTGCGCACCTGGTAGCCACCTCTCTCGCACAAACAAAAAAGGCCCTGCACTCTGCCAGAGTGTAGGGCCTTTGCTTTCAAAGGCGTTTTCATCTCCAGCATTCACAAAATTTTGGTGCCCCATTCAAGCCCTCTTTCGGCTTGAGTGGGGGAGAGTTGGAGCCGCAACCCTTTTCCACGGAACGCTTGTACCGAAAAAGCTCTATCTATGCGCTGGCGCTGAGGGATCGAAAGTAGGGGATGGTCTGTGCCAAGCCGGATGGCAGTGCAATCTCTGGCTCCCAATTTAAGATCGTGCGCGCGCGCGTTATCTCTGGTCTGCGCTGCGGCGGATCGTCCTCAGGCAGCGGTTCAAAAACAATCTTGCTGTGGGATTGGCAACTGGCAATCACCTGCTGCGCACACTCCAGAATCGTACATTCATCCGGGTTGCCCAAGTTCACCGGCATCGTCTCGCGTGAACGCATCAGGCGCAGAATGCCTTCGATCAAATCCGTCACATAGCAGAAGCTGCGCGTCTGCCTTCCGCTGCCGTAGACCGTCAAATCCCTGCCCGCCAGTGCCTGCATCACGAAGTTCGAAATCACGCGACCATCGTCGGGCTGCATGCGCGGGCCATACGTGTTGAACAGACGCGCCAGCCGTACATCCACGCGGTAGTAGCGATGGTAGGCCATCACTAGCGCCTCACTAAAACGCTTGGACTCGTCGTAGACCGAGCGCGGCCCGATGGGATTCACATTGCCCCAGTAACTCTCCGGCTGCGGATGCACCTGCGGCGTGCCATAGCACTCGGATGTCGAAGCCTGCAAGAAAACCGCATGGTGCCTGCGCGCCAACTCCAGCATCTGCTGCGTGCCCAGCGATCCGGCGCGCAGCGTCTCTGGCCCGCGCTGCATATACTGCACCGGGCTGGCCGGGGAGGCGAAGTTCAAAATGCAATCGATCGCTCCGGGATCGAAGGGCACGCAGATGTCCCGCTCCAGCAGGTCAAAGCGTGGCTCATTGCGCAGATGCTCCAAGTTCACGGCACTGCCGGTCGAACCATTGTCCACGCCGAGTACCTGCATACCCTCGGCCACGAGTCGATCGGCGAAATGCGAGCCTAAAAATCCAGCCGCACCCGTCAACAAAATCCTCTGTCGTGGCTGCGGTGTGTGCATCGTCGGAGCTTGTACCTGGAGCGTGTGCGCATCTGGAACGCGGCGTTTGCGCCCCATGCCGATCCACGTCAGCCCCTGCGCTGTCAGTTCGTTTGGATCGCAAACATTGCGTCCATCGAGGACGCGCGGAGTCGCCAACAGAGCGCGCACCCGCGCCCAATCCAACCGCGCAAATTGTGGCCAGTCGGTCAGGATCAGCAGCGCGTCGGCTCCTGTGGCCGCCGCATATTCGTCTGCGGCAAAATGCAGCCGCGGCTGCTTCTCCAACGCCTGCTGTGCGCGCTGCATGGCGGCAGGATCATACGCAACCACGGTGCAGTCGGCCTCGCACAGTCGCTGCACAATGGCCAGCGCAGGAGAATCGCGTACATCGTCCGTGCCGCCCTTGAACGCCAAGCCCAGCACGGCCAGCTTTTTTCCAGCCAGCGTGCCCAACTCCGCACGCACCTGCGTTAAAAATCGCTCGCGCTGCCGCTGGTTGGCCTGCTCCACTTCGGCCAATAGATCAAAATCTACGCCCAAGGCCGCAGCCACGGAGTGAAACGCGGCAATGTCTTTGGAGAAACACGAGCCGCCATAGCCAATGCCGGACTGTAAAAACGCTGGGCCAATTCTGCGATCGAGAGCAATGCCGCTGCGCACCTCGTCAATGTCCGCGCCTGCGGCCTCGCACACATTCGCCACTTGATTGATGAAGGAAATCTTCATCGCCAAGAATGCGTTCGATGCGTGCTTGATCAGCTCCGCACTCTTGGCGGTGGTCTGCAGAATCGGCGGCGGTGCCAGTGGCGAGCAGCGCCCGACAATCGCATGCGCGCGCGCGTAATAACTGCCAGTCGTCAGTGGTGCGTAGACGCGCCGCATCACCTGCATGGCGCGCTCCGTCTCCGTTCCCACCACGATACGGTCGGGGTGCAGGAAGTCCGCAATCGCCGTGCCCTCGCGCAAAAACTCCGGGTTGGAGACCACATCAAATTGCTCGGCGGCAATTCCCTGCCCGGTAATCAGGCGGCGCAGCCAAGTATTCGTATACACCGGTACGGTGCTCTTTTCTGCAATTACGGTGTAGCTGCGAATCGAGCGAGCAATCTGGTGCGCGACCGATTCAACGTAGGAAAGATCGGCGCGGCCCGCATCGCTCTGCGGCGTGCCCACTGCGATGAAAACCACATCGGC
>JAJZCX010000260.1 GCA_021851625.1 Acidobacteriota bacterium
CTGAAGCCGGCAGCGCCGCAAACACGCTTAGCGCGCGTTTGCGGTTTCGGCGACAACCGTCTGCGGGCGCGGCAGGTTCATCGTTTGCGGGTAGTAGGAAACAAAATCCGGATAATGCGCACTCTTACTATCAGGTGATGAAATGCGCAAACGTGGCAAAGGCTGGCAGGCGGACGCAGTGGATAAAAACGGCGTCAGAATCAGGAAACAGTTCAAAACCAAAAAAGCGGCGGCAGAGTTTGAAAGGGATTTTCAACAGGCGGGTTCGCGGCAGACTCGCAATCAGAAGACACAGCCGCATCGCAGAAAATAAGCTACCTGCTGGCAACGATGCTGAAGCGAGACCTCGTGGAAAGGGCAATCGCGACGAAGTATCTGGGACCGATATGCGGACACATGCGCCGTTGGGAAGTCACAGCACAAGACGTGAAGGAAATCTGCGACCAGTGGAAAACCAAAGCGGAAGACCCGATCAACGGGCTGGCTCAAAACACCCTTAAATCATATGCAAACGCGCTCAGGCGGCTGCTAATAAGATGCGGATGCAAACCTGAGTGTCTCGAAGGAATCAGAAGACCGCGAGGCGCAGCGCCGAGAAACGTCACTGCATCAGACGCGGAATTCGAGGCAGTCCTGACGGAAGCATCAGCGCCGCTACGCTTGCTGATGCTTTGCGCGCGTGACGCGGGGCTAAGGATCAGCACGACACTTAGTCTGGAACCCACAAATTACAGCACGCGGACGGATGGAACTCAAGTACTAGAAGGCCGAGCGAAGATGGGATGCAGCTTCGAGGTGCCGTTGACTGAACGCTTGCGGCGGGAAATAGAGTACGCGATAGACCGATGCAAACCGGGCGAAACGCTCTGCCAAGCATTGAACGTTCGGAGATGTCCGGTGCTGCGTGGAAGCGTCGGGTACATGCTGCGTAGTGCAAAGAAAAAAGCAGGCATCAGGGCCAAGTGGACGTTGCACGACCTGCGAAGAACTGCGGCAAGAAAACTCTACGCGACGACGGGAGACATCCGACAGGCGCAAAAGTTTCTCGGCCATGGCAGCATCAATGCCACGATGTGGTACCTGAGCGATCCACAAATCCAAGTGCAAAAAGCAGACGTGGAACGAGCCATGTACGGAAAGGAAAAATCATGACAACGGAAGAGTGGATCAACCATTGCGAGACACGCGCCGCTGAGGCGGCGCGGCTCGCCATCGAAGGCGGACTGGACAAGAAAGCAATCGAAGCAGTCACAAAGTCAGTCTACTTTGATTCGCTTCCGGCGTGCGCCGGAAGCACCATCAAGCACTTCATCGGATGCATCGCTCATGGTGCACTCGTTCGACTCGTCGATGCAGCAGAAGCTCGATCAATGCTATATGCAGCACAAGTTGCGTTGCAGGCAAAAAACTCTGAAAAGCGAGGTGACAGAAATGGCAAACGGAAATGATCTTGTTGATCCTCATGGACTCAAAGACAGAACATTGGCAACGGTAAGACTTGCATTGATACTGCAAGGAGCAGCGATGGAACTCTGGGAAATCGCTGCATCTCAGGATGCAGCAGATATGTGGGATGAAGCTCGTGCAGTCGCGAGCAGAATCCTGAGCAGTTGCATGCACAGTCAGTGAAGCAGCGGGCTGGCGTTGGCCGTGCGGAGCACGTCCAAAGGCCAGCCCTTATTTCGTCTTGGACATCGTGGCGAGGACGACCAATTCGGACGCAGCATCGCTCGCCTTCGCAAAACGGCTCACGGGCAAGCCGTTTCGCCTGCTTCGGCTGTGCGCTCGGCTGGTCGCGCGCGCCGTCGGAGTTGGACTCGATTGGATGCCGACGTCGCGCGCTCACAGATGTGGAGGCCCGCACCGGAGCGAATCGCCTCGCTGCGGTTCGCACCTCCGGTGCGGGCAGGTTCATGTCGGCGGCGTCGGCATCGTGGAGTCGTGAACAGATGTGAGGCCGCCGAAGGCGATCATCCGGTTCCCGCGCTAGCTAGCTCAAAGACAAGTCGCGGTGGAAGATCGTGGCCCGCAAGATATCTGTGGCCCGCTCCGCTGGCGTGCTGCCGAAGCAGCAGTTACGATGCAGAAATCCGCTGAGGTGGAAAGAGAGCACGCGCGCGCCGGGAAAGACTCGAGCCACCTTCCCCATGGCGACGGCTGGCGGGCGAAACAAAGGCGGCGCGTTGGGGACGCACCGCTTGTTCGCCACGCCTGCGGCCAACGGGACCCTTTGTGTCTCGAGTCTTTCCCGGCGCGCGGCGGGCCTTCGGCCCGTAGTTTCGCAGTGGTTGGCGTGGATAGAGGAACTGAGGCCGCCCAAAAACGGCAGGCTTTCAGCCTGTTGTTATGCAGTTGCTGGGTGGATAATGTAGCTGAGGCCGCCGAA
This sequence comes from Acidobacteriota bacterium, assembly GCA_021851625.1. Taxonomy (GTDB): domain Bacteria; phylum Acidobacteriota; class Terriglobia; order Terriglobales; family Acidobacteriaceae; genus JAJZCX01. The sequence continues at coordinate 2,387 of JAJZCX010000260.1, forward strand.
AACCGGTGCAGAATCAGGCAGTTGTGGCTAATTTGACGGAGACCCCGGGTGCTGTTTTGATCGTCGAGCATGATCAAACTCAATCCAACGGAAGCGTTGGCAGTGTCGCGCGTGCAGGAACACATGCGATTCGTGAGAAACCTGAAGGCCGGGCGGAGTCTGCCGCTGTTGATTCAGCGCGGCAGGCCGGGTAGAAACCACAACCAATATGACGCACGCACTGTGAGATATATCGACATGCAGCGAGTCCTAGGAGAGATCGGAAATCCAGAGTTCGGATGGATGGTCAGACACTTCGTCGATGGAGAGTCAATGACTGAAATTGCTCGTGCTGGTGAGACAACAGTGAGCATCATCGAGCACTCAATTCGGGCAAGCGCTAGCAAAGTGACAGACCTAATGCTTGAACGCAATCTCATCTAGCGGTCATCAGCACGTTATGGAAAAGTGGAAAACCTTTCTGGTTTACCACTTTCCCACAACGGTGAGAACCGGAAGAAGATGGAATTATGGAAAACCCGTGCGGGTTTCCCAGAATTCCATCAGTGCTGCGAGTGTTGAATCTGTGACTTACACGCGGCACACGTGACGGCACCATCGTCAATTTCTGTTGGCACAGTGACGGCACAAAAAACAGTTGACAAACCGCGCCAGTTCAGGCAATCTCTCAATCAGGCGCAAACATCCGGCACAATCGTGGCACAGGCAGACACAAACACAAGTGTTTGCGGGTAGTAGGAATTGCCGATGTATTGCTTGATCATGCGATTGGTGTTGAAGAACGAACCGTTCATGGCAATCGTCGTCTGCATCAGACGCGCCCATTGTTCCGGGTCGGCAAAGGTGGGCGCAACGGCCGTTTCCAGCTTGTGGTAGAGCGATTCGGCTTCGGCAACGTCGTCGGCGCCGTCTTCGATGGCCCAGCCTGTGACGCCTTCGATGCAGCCTTCGATCCACCATCCG
>JAJZCX010000261.1 GCA_021851625.1 Acidobacteriota bacterium
TTCCGATCTGAATGGACTGACCCCGTGGTCTGCGCAAGTGTCCGGCGGCTTGAATGCTTGCCGGGATCTCAACGGATACAAGGTTGAAGGACGAATGCCGAATTTTTCCGCAGCGGGTTGCACCGCACAGCACTCTCTAGCCGCATGGATGGCGGCTCCTCCTCATGCACAACTGGCCCGGCTCACCCCACTCGATGTGGCGGTGATTGTCGTTTACTTCGCCATGGTGCTCTACATCGGCTTCTATTTGAAGAAGCTGAGCAACACCAGTGAAGAGTTCTTCATGGCGGGGCGTGAGATGACGGCCTGGATCGCCGGTCTCAGCTTTGTCTCCGCCAACATGGGATCACTGGAGTTGATGGGATGGGCCGGATCGGCCTATCAATATGGCATATTGGCCACGCATTGGTACTGGGTCGGTGCCATCCCCGCCATGCTCTTTTTGGGCTTGGTGATGATGCCGTTCTACTACGTTTCCAAGACGCACTCTGTGCCCGGCTATCTGAAATTGCGCTTCGGAGAGTCCAGCCGCATTTTGGCCGCCTGCTCCTTCGCCGTGGAAATGATTCTGATGAGCGGCGTCAACATGTTTTCGATGGCCGTGGTGATGAAGGTTGTCCTCGGCTGGAACATTACCTTCAGCATTTTGATGTCTTCGCTGGCCGTGGCCGTGTATGTGGGCCTGGGTGGTTTGCGCTCGGCCATTTATAACGAAGTCCTGCAATTCGTGCTGATCTGGGCCGGTGCGCTGCTGGTGCCGATTCTCGGCTTGGTGGAGGCGGGCGGCTGGCACAAGATGGTCGCCAAGATTGCAGAAAATTACAAAAATCAAGACTACGTGCATCTATGGAAGGACACAGCGCATTTCGCCTCGAATCCCATGGGCGTGCACTGGACGGGCATTCTCTTCGGTCTGGGCTGCGTGATCTCCTTTGGCTACTGGACGACGGACTTTTTGGTGGTGCAGCGCGTGTTGGCAGCGCGTGATATTCGCGCCGCACAAATGGCACCAGTCATCGGTTCCTTCTTCAAGATGGCCGTTCCTTTCATCGTGATTCTGCCGGGCCTGCTGGGCTTGGTGGTGCTGCATAACTCCAACGGTTCGCTGATGCACTTGGTCGGCGAAAACCAGGTGAGCGCGGCTAATCCTAACAGTTACAACGAAGTGCTGCCGCTGATGATGGTGCGCTATCTGGGGCCGGGCCTGCTCGGTTTGGGGATTACGGCGTTGATGGCTGGCTTCATGTCGGGCATGGCAGGCAACGTGAGCGCCTTTGCCACGGTGTGGACCTATGACATTTATCAGCCGCTGATTCGCAAGCAGGCACCGGATGAGCACTACGTCGCCGTGGGCCGCTGGGCGACAGTGCTGGGGGTTTGCGTCTCGATCGGCGCAGCCTATCTGGTAATGCACGCCGCAGGCATCATGGATTACGTGCAGGCGCTCTTTACCTTCTTCATCGCGCCGCTGTTTGCCGTCATCCTGCTGGGCATGTTTTGGAAGCGAACCACAGCCGCGGGCGGATTCTGGGGCCTGCTGCTGGGCATCGTCAGCTCTGTGAGCATGTTCCTGTGGGTGCGCATTGATCCTTCTGCGCTTTCGATCATTGCGCTCTCGTCGGACGCCAAGAGTATGGCCGAAAACCTGTACCGCGGTCTGTGGTGCTTCTTGATTGCGGTGTCGGTGACTGTAGTGGTTAGCTTGTTCACAACCCCCAAGCCGGTCGAGCAACTCGACGGACTGGTGTACGGCGCAACGCGCCTGCCCGAGCAGACGCCTGTGCGCTTCTACGGCAACCAGTGGTTCTGGGCCACCGTGGTTGTGGTCATCTTTGTGGCATTGAATATCCTGTTCTGGTAGGACAGGCGAACAGGATCAGGAGAATTGTATGGAAACATCCAAGCAGGGTTCAAAAACGAGTACCGAGATTCCCATTTGGTTCTTTGTTGGCTTGTTATTGACGGTTTATGGGTTTCTCATTTGTGGCTATGGCGTCTACGAGGTGGTAACGGGCCACGTGGCCGCTGTGAAACTGGCATATCTGCACGCACCGCTCTGGTGGGGTGGATTTTTGCTGGTGGTGGGCGTGGGGTATTGCGTCAAATTCACGCCAAGGGCCAAGTCGCACAAGTAAGCAGTCGGGCGCGAACAGGGCTGGCCATCTGCATCGTGGGATGGCCAGAGGTTCATGCAAACAAAACAAGGCTCCGCACAACGGGGCGCAGCTAGGGGAAGCAAGGCAGAGGAAAAAGCAGATGAGCAAGAAGCAGCTTACGTTTGGATTGATTGTTGGCAACCGCGGATTCTTCCCCGGACACCTGGCCCAAGAGGGTCGGGAGGAGATGCTCAAGGTGCTCTCCGAGGCGGGAATTCGCACCATCGCACTGAGCATCGAAGAAGCGCGTTACGGTGCGGTCGAGTCACACGCCGAGGCTCGGCGCTGCGGTGACCTCTTCCGCAAGCACCGCGACGAGATCGATGGCATCATCGTCACACTGCCGAACTTTGGCGACGAGCGCGCCATTGCCGACACGCTACGCTACTCAACGTTGAAGGTGCCGGTGCTGATTCAGGCCACGCCGGACAAATCCTCGAAGATGACCATCGCTTTTCGCCGCGACAGCTTCTGCGGCAAGATGTCGGCCTGCAACAATCTAATGCAGTACGGGATTCCCTACTCGCTGACCACGCTGCACACGGTCTCGCCCAGCTCGGAATCTTTCAAAAAGGATTTGGAAAAGTTCAGCGCCGTCTGCCGCATCGTGCGTGGATTTACGAACCTGCGTGTTGGTTCGATTGGCGCACGTCCTGCGGCCTTCAACACCGTTCGCTACAGCGAAAAATTGCTGGAGACCAGCGGCATCTCCGTCGAGACCATTGATCTGTCCGAGATTCTGGGCCGCATCGACCGGCTCAAGGACGGCGATAGCAACGTGGCCGCCAAACTGGGCGCGATCAAGAAGTACGTCACCACCAAGGATGTGCCGGAGCCAGCGCTGGTGAAGATGGCCAAGCTCGGCTGGGTGATTGAGGAGTGGATGCAGCAGTCGCAGACCACCATCAGTGCCGTGCAGTGCTGGACCTCGCTGGAAGAATACTTCGGCGTGGTGCCCTGCACCATCATGAGCATGATGAGCGAGAACCTGATTCCGTCGGCCTGCGAGGTGGATGTGGTCGGCACGCTGAGCATGCACGCGCTGGCGCTGGCCTCAGAAACTCCCAGCGCGCTGCTGGATTGGAACAACAACTACGGCGAGGATCCCGACAAGGCCGTTTGCTTCCACTGCTCCAACCTGCCCAAGCACTTCTTTCAGGATGTGGTCATGGACTTTCAGGCCATCATCGCT
>JAJZCX010000262.1 GCA_021851625.1 Acidobacteriota bacterium
CGCCAATTATTTCGGCCTGATGAATCCAGCGCCCACGTACATGGCCGTACTAGCGGAGGCGCTGGTGGCCGCATTGAATCCACAGTTGGCGACGATGGCGCGTTCGCAGTTGGCCTCCAGAATCGAAGCGGAAACGCTCGCTTGGATCGCGCAACGCATCGGCTGGCGACAAAGGGAACAGTTCGGTGGCTCCTTTACCAGCGGCGGCAATGAGGCCAACTTCAGCGCGCTCGCCTTGGCGCTGACGCATCGCTTTCCCAACGTGATTGAAGAGGGAGTGATCGGCCTGCAAGCGCGACCCATCTTCTACGCGTCTGCGGAGGCACACCACTCCATTGAAAAATCCATCGGCCTGCTCGGCATGGGCAGAAAATCCCTGCGCCGCATCGCTGCCAACGCGCGTGCGGAGATGGACACCAACGCGCTCGCCGCGCAGATTGCAGCCGACAAGGCAGCGGGTCTGTTGCCACTCTGCGTCATTGCCACTGCGGGCACCACGAGTTCCGGCGCGATTGATTCTCTGCCTGTGTTGGCGAATCTTTGCGCACAGCACGGCCTGTGGCTACACGTGGATGCGGCCTATGGAGGCGCGCTAGCCTTCTCCGACCAACATCGCCATCGGCTCGCGGGCATCGAACGCGCTGACTCCATCACAATCGATCCGCACAAATGGCTGGCCATGCCCTTTGCTGCAGGCGTTGTGCTCACACGCCACCCAGCGCTGTTGGAGCAGGTCTTCGGTATCGACACGGCCTATCTGCCCAAGTCCTCGCATGGCCCGTTGCCAGACAACTTCCGCATCTCCGCGCAGTGGTCACGGCGCATGAATTCCCTGAAGTTCTGGTTGACGCTGCGCGTGCATGGGCGTTTGGCCTATGAACAATTGATCGGCGAACAGCTTGCCTTGGCCGAGTCGCTGGAGCAGCAGGTCTTGGCAGGAGGCAACTTTGTCATGGCTGTTCCGCGTGCGCTGACGATCTTGAATCTACGCGCAAAGGTTGCAACTGAATTGCATTTAGACGAAGCCACGACTGCGCATTTACACCGCGAGATTGTCCGCCGCATCACGGACGAGGGTGTGCATTGGCTCTCGACCACGCGTGTGCACGGGCGCAGCGTTCTGCGACTCATGGTCATCAGCTACTTAACACAGCAGCAGCATGTGGATGCGCTGGCGCGCAAGCTGGATACGGCGGCGCGTCTGTCCGTAGAGGCAATGGGCCTGCTGAAAGCTCAGCCCTAGTGATCGATTTCGCCGCACGAATGCTACCATCATCTTTTCCAGTTTAGGAGCAGAACTTCCTTGCAGATTCTTTTTGTAGGCGACGTATTTGGCAACGCCGGGCGCAAGATTGTGCGTGCGCACTTGCAGCATGTGCTGGAGAGTAATGCCGTCGATCTGGTGGTCATCAACGCTGAAAACGCAGCGGGCGGCTTCGGCGTCACGCCCTCCATCGCGGAAGAACTCTTCACACTCGGCGCGCACGTTCTGACCACAGGCAATCACATCTGGGACAAGCGCGAGATCATCGACTGGATGCAGAGTGTTCCCGCCGACAGCCACGAGCGCCCGCGCCGTCTGTTGCGTCCGGCCAACTACGCTCCTGGCACGCCTGGCCATGGCGTGTATGAAGGCACGCTGCCCTCCGGCGTTGCGTATGCGGTCATCAACCTGCAAGGGCGCGTCTTTATGGCCAATCACGACGATCCCTTCCGCACCATGGACGCGCTGTTGTCAAAAATCAAAGCCAAAGTAATTTTGGTGGACTTCCACGCGGAGACCACGTCAGAAAAATGCGCGTTGGGTTGGTATCTGGATGGCCGCGTAACCGCGGTACTCGGCACACACACGCACATTCCCACGGCGGATGCGCGTGTTCTGCCACTAGGCACGGCCTATCAGACGGATGTGGGCATGAGCGGGCCGTATGACAGCGTGATCGGCGTCGAAACCGAGCAAGTGGTACAAAGATTCTTGACTGGCATGCCCGCGAAGTTTGAACCTGCCAAGGGCAACGCCAAAATGTGCGCTACGCTCATCGGCTGCGACCCGGTCACTGGGCGCGCCGATTCCATCCGACACATGATGCTGGGCGAGTAAGCCTCGCATCACGAGAACAAAACTCGTTTCGTTCTCGCCAACAAAAGAGCAGCCGTTTGGCTGCTCTTTTGTTGGCTACACAGTACATTTTAGTGTGCTGCGCGCCGGTGCACCGGATGTGCATGCGGTGTCGGTGGAGCATAGCCATCCTTCATGATGATCATGGAAGGATTCGAGGTAAAGGAATCAAACGTGGCTACATAATTCACGCTTGCATCCACGGCGGGCAATGTCTTCAGCGGCGTCTTCATGTTGATAGTGAAGTCGGCCTTTTTGGACTGTTGCGCATCGTCGGAGACCGCCATCTGTACCTGGGTTGCCGTTGCGGAAACCACAATGCCCGGCACCTTGGTAGTGACATCCTTCATGGTCGCCCATACCTTGTTGGCATCCTCCGGCTTGCCGTTGGCAAGAATGAATTCCTTGTCCGCCAAGGCCAACGTACTTAGGTCTGGGGTGCTGGCAACTGTCTGCGAAGCCAGTTCCTGGGGTGACGGCGGCGGTGGCGCCGGCTGAATCGTAAAGCCAACGGCTGGATCGAGCGATGCCTTGGCTGCTGCCTGCACAGTGTCAAATCCATCCAGAGCACCGTGGTACTTCTTGTACCAATACTCGGCTGCCTTTTGAATCTGGCTGTGAAACGGCTCTGGGGCATAGGCCGCCGCGCGCGACAAATACCAGATGGCGTTGATCTGATCCTGTGGCGTCTCCTGCAAATACGCATTGCCAAGCTGATACGTATCCTGCAACCCAGCACCTTGTGTTGTCTGCGCCGCAGGCATGGACTTCAACTCGGAGTGGAAGTAGCGGATCGCGCCCGCATAGTCCTTCTTGTTCAGATCGGATGCAGCAATAGCCCCGTAGAAAATCGGCGACACCGTGGCTTTCATCTGTGCAAACCCTGGTGTGTTCGCATTCGCGTTCAGTCCCTGCTGGCCGTACTGAGCAGCCTGGTCATAGAGGGGTTGCGCATCCCCAGGATTGGATTTTTGCCCAGCCTGGCTACGCAGCAGGTACGTGGCAAAGGCCAGTGCGCGCAGATTGGTTGGATCCACTTGCAACAGGCGCTTGGCTGAATCCAGCACCTTGTCCACGTTGTTGGTTTGCTGATAGTCGCCCATCAAGCGCTGCAAAATATCGGCGCGCACCACACTCTGCGGATACATCTGCAGAAACTGCTCCATGGCGTTTTCCTGCGCTTGGGGTGTGGACACTCCCACAGCGGCGGCGTAGGCGTTGTACTC
>JAJZCX010000263.1 GCA_021851625.1 Acidobacteriota bacterium
GCTCACCACAGTCCCAGCCTTGGCGTTGTCTTCGGCTCCCGATCCATCGCCCAATCCAACTCTGCAAGTGCGTGGGCAGATGGGCAGCAATCATAACCTCGCGCAGATTGAGCAACGGTTGAACAAAATCATCAACCAACTGGCGCACGATCAGAGCGACTATGGCGGGCACAAGGCCAAGGCCATGCAGATGCTGCGTGCGGCGCAGGGGCAGTTGAATAAGGCAGAGCACTACGCGGCGGCTCACGGACGTTGAGGCGCGCGCAGACCAAGAAAAAAGCGAGGCAGACGCCTCGCTTTTTTCTTCTCGAAGGAGGAACAGCGTGCCTATTGGCGTTTGAAGCGGTAGACCAGGCCGACCAGAAAGCCCTGGTTGTGCTCAAAGCTGCCGCCGAAATGGTTGATGAGCATGTGCGGAGAGACGCGCAGAGCCAAGCCGGGGCTAATGTTGTAGTCGGCGTGGATGCTGGCGATGCCCGCTGGAACCACGCCGGCAGGGTATAGGCCGACGTCCTGCGGCGGAAAGCCGTTGGTGTCGGCGTCAAAGTAGCCGTAGTTGATGCCACCCTGCAGAGCCGCGCTCAGGGCAAAATGCAGGCCGCGATAGAAGCGGTACTGCGGGCCAGCCGTGAAGGTGAAGCTGCTAAAGCTGGCGTTGTGAATGTCGTAGGGATTGTTGACGGTGATGGCCGAGGAGCCATAGTAGCCGCGCGCATCGCCGGTGATGCCAAAGCGCGGCGTTAGAAATCCCGCCAAGCCCAAGGCCCAGCCGCCGGTGCCCGCGTTGTGCAGATTCGGCCCGGGACGGAAGCGCATATACATGCCGCCTGTGTACATCTCATACCGATGGGTATAGGTATCTTGGATGGTCTGCTGGATGCGCCGTTGACGGCTGCGCATGCGACGGGACTCCAAAATGTGCGCCTGCTGCTGGGCCTTCTTTTTGGCCTGCTTCGATGTTTCCGCATGCAGCGTGGGCTTGCCGAAAGACAGCAAGAAAGCAAACAGAAGCGCAAAAAGCGTGGCAAGACAGGTTCGATTGGTTCGGGCGCGATTGGGACAGTAGTTTAGCCCGGCGATTTTTTCAGACTGCACAGTTTTCTCCTACACTCCATTAAACCATTTGCAGCGCCGCTGGCAGCCTGTACTCTGGTTGCAGTGGACTGGGCGGCGCAATCCGCGTTCGCCCCGCACGACACACCCCAACAGGAGGCGCACGTGAAATCGTTTCTCTCCGGCCTGATCCTTGGCCTGCTGGTACTGCCGCTGGCTGCTTGTTTCTATCTTAAATTCGGAAATCCCCCTGTGGCGGTTGCCGACAAACCTTTTCCGTTCGAAAAGCAGATTGTGCACATCCCGCTGCATGCCCGTATCGCCCGCCAGATGCCGAAGACGGTGCCCATCCAGCCTACGGCGGACAATCTGCTGGCCGGGGCGCAGCTCTACAGCGAAAACTGCGCCGGATGCCATGGCACCTATGCTTCGATCTCGACCTTTGGGCAGCACTTGTACCCGTGGGCACCGCAGTTGCTGCAGGTGCATGGGCCGCACCGTGTGGTGGGCGTTAGCGACGATCCGGTGGGTGCGACCTACTGGAAGATTGCCAACGGCATTCGCCTGACGGGCATGCCTTCCTTTGACCAGATGCTGTCTCCCACGCAGATGTGGCAGATCAGCGTGCTGCTGGCCAATGCGGACAAGCCCATGCCCCAGCCGGTGCATGACCTGCTGACCAAGCCCATGTCCTTCTGAAGGGGTGAGCAGCGGGGATGGTCGCAAAAAAACAAGGTCGGAGTGCGCGATTGCGTGTCTCCGGCCTTGTTCTTTGCGACGGTGCGGGCTTATTGCGCCGCGTGTTTCTCCGGTGCGGTGGCAGAAAAATGCTGGTCTGCCCATTGGATGAAGTACTTTATGTTGGGTGCATCGGTGTGGCCGCCATCGTCCTGCCGCCAGGCGAGGTTGCCCGTGAGCAGTCCGTGGTTGACCGGCGGCATCTGCGCGGTGTGGTAGTCGTCAGAGACGCCCAAGCCTTTCACCCCGAGCAGGGTGAAGACCGGGCTGGCCGCCACGGTAGCCATGTAGCTGCCTTGGTGGTCGAGCCAGTGCGCATCGCCCTTTTCTGGAATGCCGTAGCTGATGAAGGTCAGGCGCGGGGCACAGAGAGCGATCAGTTCGTTGGAGTCCACAGGAATGTCCCCGGGATTTTTGCTGCCAAAGGTTGCGTCGGAGGCCCCATATTTCAGAAAATTTCCCGCCATCCAGTAATACTCGCCACCGGTCAGGCTCTCGACGGCCTCGCCGTAGTTGCGACGCAGCAACGTGGCTCCGCCCTTGCCAGAGGAGCCGACCAGCACCATGGCAAAGCGCTGGTCAAAGGCCATGGTGACCAGTGCAGCTTTGCCGTAGCGTGAGACGCCCTCAATCCCAATGCGGCTGCCATCGACGGCAGGGTCCGCCTTCAACGCATCCAGCGCGCGGCTGGCGCCCCAGGCCCAGGCGCGCAGCGCACCCCATTGCTCTGGCGTGCGCGGCTGGCCGTGGTTGGTCAGTCCGATGATGCCGCGCGTCAGGCCCGCACCGTTGTCGGCCTGATAGCTGGTGGGGTCGAGCGAGGCAAAGCCCCATCCAGCGGCGATCAACTCCCATGTACTCGGCGGGTCGCCGTCTGCGTTGAATTGTGGAAAGACGAAGGGTGTGGGCTTGGCCAGATCGTAGGCCGGATGGTCGGCGAAGACTTTTTGCAGCGATGGGTCTTGCCGCGCCAGCAAAGTCTTGAGCGCAGCATTGATGCGGTCCAGCTCATCTGCGGAGGGTTCATTGGGTGCTGGGAACGCGCTGCGTCCAAACATGATGAGCACTGGAACCGGCTTCTTCGCGTCGGCTGGCGTCACCAGCGTCATGCGAATCGTGACCGGGATCAACGGATCGGCAGAGTTGTCCACGTGGCCGAGGATTTTCTTCGCAATCACAGGACGCCCGCCGACGTACTCATGATCCACGGCAACCACTGACCATCGCACCTTGGGAACGTTTTTGGGAATCGCTCCGTAAACATCATGCTCCAACGCAGCAACGATCTGGGGACGCCGCTCACTCCACCAGAGCTTGGCCGTGGTCACCTTCTGTCCGTTGTCGAGCGTGAGCGCGTCGGGAATGTTGGGGTAGGGATTGGCTTTGGACTCATCGTAATTGGCGTGGTTGGGATCTTTTTCATTGCCGCTGGGGCCGGGGCGCAATGCGCGGATGCCCAACTGCTGCATCATGTTTTGCTGGTCCTGATCTGCGGTGAAAGTGACCGGCGGCGGCCATGCTGACTTCTTTTGCGCCGTT
>JAJZCX010000264.1 GCA_021851625.1 Acidobacteriota bacterium
ATGGGGCACCCAACCAACCGCAGATTCCTCGACTCACTGCGTTCGCTCGGAATGACAAGGTGTTTGTGGTGTGGGAATTTCCATCCCAACGACGAGTCATTCTGGCGCAGCGAAGAATCCAGAGGGGCTACGCTGCATCGACCCAGCCATCACCCTCTGGATTCTTCACTGCGTCCGCATGCGCGGACTTCGTTCAGAATGACTCCGCATGTTTGTGGGTTTGTCATCCCGACCGAAGTCCGCCATCGGCGGACGCAGTGGAGGGATCTGCGGTTCACCTCCCAGCCTTCGCAAAAGCGAAGAAAAATGGGGCACCCCATGCGACATGCTCTGCGCAACCGCAGATTCCTCGACTCCGCTGCGCTCCGCTCGGAATGACAAGGTGTTTGTGGTGCTTTGTTTTCGCTCGGAAGGACAAGTAAATGTGGTGTGGAGTCTTCACCCAGAATGACACGGTGTGTGTGGTGCGAAAATTTCCACTTTGCGACGAGTCATTCTGGCGCAGCGAAGAATCCAGAGGGGCTACGCTGCATCGACCCAGCCGTCACCCTCTGGATTCTTCGCTGCATCCGCTGCTCGGACTTCGTTCAGAATGACACTGTGTCTTTAGGCCAGAGCGTTTCCAGTCGTGAAAGAACCGTGGTACTGACTATGCCCCCTCCAGCCAAAAGCCGGCTTGCATGGGGCACCAGCACTCGCACCAGAAATTCTGTGAATCCTTGACAGGAAAACGTTCTAGATTTCGGGCAAAAGAAGATGGCTGCCGTTGCATCGATACAAGGCAGCCATTCGGAGGTGGGCAAATTTCAAAGGCAGTCTCAGAGTACGGGATGCAAAATGCGGTGTCATGCGTGAAAAGATTGTATTTTTTCTCCATCGAAAGTCTGAGAGTTTGCTCATTCTCCGAGCGTAGGATGAGTGCAGAGATTCCATGCGATTTTTGCGCCAATGTTTCTTGCGGCCAAGGGTGCGTGCGGTGGGGTGCTGGGTGCTGGCGCTCACACTGGCCGCGTGCGGGCAGGCTTGCGCGTTGCAGCCGGGAAGCGCATTGCGCGACTATGGCCGCCGTGTTTGGCAGACTGACGAGGGGCTGCCGCAGAACACGGTCAATTGCATTCTGCAGACGCGCGATGGCTACATTTGGATGGGCACCGAAGGCGGACTGGCGCGGTGGGATGGCGCGGAGTTTACGATCTTCAATCGCAGCACCACGCCTGCTATGCAGAGTGATGCGGTGCGGGCACTGTTGGAAGACGGCAGCGGCGTGCTGTGGGTGGGCACGGCGGATGGTTTGAGTCGTCTGCGCGCTGGGGTTTGGACGACGCTGACCACGCGCGATGGCCTGCCCGACAACCAGATTGAGATGTTGCACGAGGATGAGCGCGGCATATTGTGGGTGGTGACGGCCAGCGGATTGGCGACGGTGCGTGGCGGGGTGGTGCATCCAGTGGCGGCGGGTGAGCAGCAGTCGGAGGAGACGGTGACCGCACTGGCCAGCGATGCGCAGGGGCCGGTGTGGGTCGCGGGCGATTTGGGATTGGATGCGATCAATGCTGGCAGGCGAATGCACATCGACAGCCATGCTGTGAGTGCGCTGGCGCAGGGGCCGGACGGCGCGTTGTGGGCGGCGACGACGCAGGGCGTGGAGCGCGTGGAGGCAGGACGGGCCGTGCTGGCACCGTGGTCGGCGGGCTTGCATGGAGCCGAGATCACGACGATGCTGGCCGATCGCGCGGGGCATTTGTGGATGGGGACGGAAGCAGCTTTATACGAGTGGGATGGGGCCACGCTGCATCGCTACACCACGCGCGAAGGTTTGCCGGGCGATGCGATTCACAAAATTTATGAAGACCGCGAGGGCGCGGTGTGGGTGAGCACAGAGCGCGGGCTGGCGCGGCTGATTGCGGGCAAAGTGGAAGCGATGACAACGCAGAATGGTTTGTCTGCGCCGCTGGTGCTGAGCTTGTTCGAAGACGCCGAGGGCAGCCTGTGGCTGGGCACGGATGCGGGCGGCGTAACCATGCTGCGGGATGAGGTTTTTACCGCATACACGGCGGCGAATGGCTTGCCAGAGGAAAATGTGCGAGCGGTTTTGGCCGGGCTAGATGGCTCCGTCTGGCTGGGCACCGATGGCGGAGGGCTAATCCACATGCACGCGGGCCGGTTCGATCGACTGGGCACGCAGAATGGATTGGCTAGCAATGTGGTGCTCTCTCTGGCCGCGGATGTAGACGGCGGATTGTGGGTGGGCACGCCGGATGGACTGAATCACATCAGCCACGGGCGGGTGGAGCGGATCTCTTCTGCGGACGGCCTTGCGGATGATTATGTGCGCTCGCTGCTGGTGGACGGTGATGGCTCGGTGTGGATTGGCACGCGGCATGGGCTGTCGCACTGGCGCGCGGGCCAGGTGGAGAACTACACCGAGGCGGAGGGGCTGAGCAGCGACTTTATTGGCGCGCTGGCAAAAGATGCGCAGGGTACATTGTGGATCGGCACGCTGGCGGGGCTGGATGCTATGCAGCAGGGCCGCATCCGGCATGTGCATTTGGGGGCCAATGCAAGCGGTGCCATTACTGCGTTGCACGCCGATGCGCAGGGGCGGGTGTGGATTGCCAGCCAAGGCGCGGGGCTGCGCTGTCTGCGCAAGGGTGTTCTGTCGGACTACGGCGGCCTGCACTCGATGCCGCGCAATCTTTACGGATTTGCCGAGGATGATGCGGGCCATTTGTGGATCAGCTCGGACCATGGCGTATATCGGGCGCGGCTGGCGGATTTGGATGCCGATGCCGCAGGGCAGGCGCGCAGCGTGGGACTGTTGGGCTATGGCGTGGCGGATGGAATGCCGACGAGCCAGTGCAGCAGTGGCGGGCATCCAGAGGTTTCGCGTGCAAGCGATGGCAGGCTGTGGTTCGCCACGCCGCGTGGGTTGGCTGCGATTGATCCGGCAACGGCGGCCTACAATCGCGAGCCGCCGCCTGTGGTGATCGAGCAGGTGCGCGTGGATGATGCGGTGTTGAACGCTGAGGGAAGTTTAAGGATTGCGCCGGGACACACGCGCTACAGCTTTCGCTACGCGGGGCTGAGCTACATAGCGCCGCAGCGCGTGCATTATCGATACAAGCTGGATGGGTTTGATCGCACGTGGATGGATGCGGGCACGCGGCGGCAGGCCGAATATACGAATCTGCGTCCGGGCCGATACACCTTTCGCGTGATTGCGGAAAATAATGACGGTGTTTGGAACCAGACGGGCGCGGCGGTCGCCTTCCGCGTGCAGCCGCATGTGTACCAGACGGTGTGGTTCGCGTAGAT
>JAJZCX010000265.1 GCA_021851625.1 Acidobacteriota bacterium
AGGTACGATGCCCAACCTATTCGTACTTCAACGCTTCCACCGGATCCATTTGTGCAGCGCGTGTAGCTGGCAGCGTGCCAAAGACCACGCCCACCAGCGTTGCCGTGCCCAGCGAAATCCAAACCGACCACCACGAAACGGGGATGTGATAATCCGTCAGTGCGCTGAGAAACAGAGGAATGGCCAGCCCGAGCAGCGTGCCAACAATGCCGCCGCTCAGCGAGATCAAAATTGCCTCGGTCAAAAATTGCAGTTGAATCTCTCGATACGTCGCGCCCACGGCCTTGCGAATGCCAATCTCACGAATGCGCGCGCGCACTGTGGCCAGCATGATGTTCATAATGCCCACGCCGCTCACCGCCAGCGTGACGGCGGAGACCAGCAGCAGCACAACCGTAAGAATGTCGGCAATCTGTGCTGCCGTCGTCACCAGCGCCGTGTACTCGTTCACGTCATAGGTGGAGTTGGCCCGGTGCCGCGACTGAATCACCTGCGCGATCTGGTTGCGTGCATTTTGAATGTTGTTGTAGTCGCGCACGGAAAAGAACAACTGCTTCACCTCGTCCGTGCCGGTAAAGTAGCGCGCCACCGGGTCGGGAATCAGAATCGTCTGATCGGCCACCTCCGACATGCCAAAGGTGTAGACGCGCTCCTTGAACGTGCCAATGATGGTGAAGGGAATGCCGCTGATGGCGAAGGATTTGTTGATTGCAGCCGCATCGCTGCCGAACATGTTTTTGGCGAAGGCCTCTGTCACTACGGCCACTTTGGCGTGGCCCGTCTCATCCTGATCGTCAAAAAATCTCCCGGTCAGAATCACCAGGTTGCGCACTTTTTCATATTGCGGCGCAACGCCCAGGATCAGCACATCCTTTACATGGCCCTGGCCAAAGCTGATCTGGTCGTGCATTTCCAGCATGGGCGATGAGGCCATAATGCCCGGCACGCGTTGCAACACAGCGTTCAGATCATCGCGCGTCAGGTAGTCCGGGCTGCCGTTGACGGCCGCCATGCCGCCGCCCTGATAATCAGCCACGATCATGTTCGCGCCGATGCCTTGAATCAGACCGATGGCGTACTGCTTGCCGGTCAGCCCGATCGTCACCACCAGAATCACCGAGGCCGACCCCATCACCATGCCCAGCGCCGTCAGCGCAAATCGAACTTTGTTGGCGCGGAAGCTATCGAGCGCAAGATGAATGATCTCGCTCAGCACCATGGTTTGCTTGGCGCTGGCCAGCGTGCGGGCAAAGGAGACCGGATTGCGCGTATGGGCTGCTGGAACCATGAGGACTCTGTGTTTCGATGCCGCGCCATTCCGCAGCGATGCAAGCCTTGCGGAACCTTGGCGCGGTTGGGCCGCATTGCGCACCCAACATTGTCATTCTATGCGACTGCGGTTATTGGGGCGCGGCAATGACGATTTGCATGCACAAACACCTAGTCCTTCTGAGCGAACGAAGAGTGTCGAGGAATCTGCGATTACGGAGTACAAGCAGTCTTCGGGGCCACACGCTAGCCGCAAAGAGCGCGGCTAGCGTGTGGCGCAAAAATTTTTGAACGCTGAGCATGAAAACGCTCTAGTTATGCAGGATTGGCGTGTAGCCTTCGGGAATCTCCAGCGTCTTCTTGGCTGCTTCTTCGGGGACAATGTAGTCCACCATGCCAGCGCGCATCTCGTCTTGCGCAACCTTGCAGGCTTTGGTGGAGCGGGAGCGCACCAGCGGACTGGCTCCCGACTGCAACTGCCGCGCGCGGCGCGCAGCCACATGCACGGTGCGATACTTATTTTCTTCGTGGGGCGGATTTTGTTCCATACAACTGCCTCCTGGTACGTCAATCGGCTCGAATATGGACCGGGATGAGGATGTACTGCTACGTTACGACGGAAAACCAAACGAAGCAAGCACAGGCCGCAAACGTGCGGCAACATTGGCCTGCTGGCAGCCCGCGGCGATGGCGATCCAGTGCTGGAGTTCGGCATCGCTTGCATTCGCCGCTTGTATCCCGCGCTGGCGCGCGCGCTCAGCCTGGACTATGGAGATCAACTCTTCCACGGCTTGGTCGAGTGCGTCATTGATGACGATGTAGCGATACTCGCCGTAGCTGCCAATCTCATCACGCGCCTTGGCCAGCCGCCGCAGCACAGTCTCCTCACTGACGCCACCCTCGGCGCGGCTGCGGTTGCGCAGGCGCATCTCCAAGATCTGCGGATTTGGCGGCAGAATAAAAACGCTGATCGCTTCTGGCATTCTTTGCCGCACCTGCTCTGCGCCTTGCACGTCAATGTCGAGCAGCATGTCAGAGCCGCGCGCCGCAGCCTCCGCGAGTGTGCTGCGCGGCGTGCCATAGCAGTTGCCGAAGACCTCGGCGTGTTCGAGGAAGGCATCCTCGGCCAGCATGGAGTCAAAGCGTTCGCGGCTGGTGAAGTGGTACTCGCGTCCATCTTGCTCGGAGCCGCGCGGCGCGCGCGTCGTCCACGACACGGAAAACGACAGCCCATCGACCACCGAGCGCAACTGCCCGACCAGAGTCGATTTCCCCGACCCCGACGGTGCCGAAAGTATGAACAGCAATCCTGCCATGTGCAGGTGACTCCGAATGCAGCGGCATTCCTATTGAGGATACTGTTAGCTTACTCGATGTTTTGCACCTGTTCGCGGGCGCGTTCGATTTCGGTTTTCATGGCCAGGCCCAGTTCCGTCATGCGCAGGGATTTGCCAGCCACGCCGCTGGTCTTCGACAGCAGCGTGTTGGCCTCGCGGTTCATCTCCTGCAATAGAAAGTCGAGCTTCTTGCCCGCCTCTGTGCCCTGATGCAGCAGGTCTAAAAAGTGTTGCACGTGCGTGCGCAGACGCTCCATCTCCTCGACCACATCGCTGCGATCGGCCAGCAGCGCGGCCTCTTGCACAATGCGGTCGTGGTCGAGTGGCCCGGCGAGCAGTTCGGCCATGCGCTGCTCCAACCGCTGCCGATGCGCTTGGAGAATCTCGTCGCGCAGCGTGGAGACCTCGGCGACCAAGGCGTCGAGCGACTGCATTGTGGCTTCCAAAATCGCGGCCAAGGCCGCACCCTCTTGCGCGCGCATGGTGTTCAGCGCGTCGAGCAGCGCAGGCATGGCCTGCGCCACGGCAGACTCCATCGCTGCGCGTTCGGCTTCATTGGTGCTGGCGTCTGTGTTCGTGTTCCAAGCTGCGGGCAGCCGCAGCGCCACGTTCAAGTCGGGAGTGCCTGGCAGTCCGTGCTCCGCCGCCTCTTTGCCAAAGGCTTGGATGTAGGCGCGCACGGCGGCTGCGTTGTGTTGC
>JAJZCX010000266.1 GCA_021851625.1 Acidobacteriota bacterium
ATGAACTCGGTTTTGCAGCAACTGCAAAAGAAATCCCCACAAGCGATCTTGCTCTGGACATCGCCTGCGTTGACGAACCGATGGGTGCAAGGCATCGAGAGGTTGCAATTGCGTGCATCCTTGGATCTCTCTCAGCAGGCAGCGTTGGGGCGTACCCCCGTCACTTCCGATGCGCTTGCCGCACGCTTGGAAAATACATCGTTGCAGGTGGCTTCGCTGCAACCAGAAATGTGGACGGTGGGCGCAGCATCAAAAAACTCATCGAGCCAACAATCGTTTGCGCGCCGCTATCGCCAACAGACGGGCACGGAAGCCAGTACCGCAGCGATGCAGACTTATGATGCCGTGCGCATGATCGTGCGTGCTCTGCGCTCCTCTGGAGCCAATCGCGTGCGACTGCGCGATCAGTTGGTACAAATCAAAAATTACAACGGCGCGTCGGGAGAAATCTCCTTTGACAAGGAGGGCAACAATTGCGCACCTGTGCAGATGTTGCGCCTCGCGCCGCAGCGAGTGGATACACAAATCGCAACGGCAAAGCAGGAGGCGCAATGATCGCAAGCGCAGACAGTGGCACGACCTATGATGCAATCATTGTCGGCTCCGGTGCGGGCGGTGGCATGACGGCATACAACCTGACACGCGCCGGAGCCAAGTGTCTGCTGCTCGAAGCGGGCGGATGGTATGACACCGCGCGCGACTCCAAGTGGCTGGAGTGGACTTACGATGCATCCCACCGCGCCGGGGCCAGCACCACGCAGCCCTTTGGTGGATTTGAGGCCGTCGTTGGCGGCTGGCAGATCGACGGCGAACCCTACGCCAATGCTCCCGGCAGTGAGTGGATGTGGTTTCGCTCGCGCATGCTCGGTGGCCGCACCAACGCTTGGGGTCGCATTGCACTCCGCTTTGGCCCCTACGACTTCAAGCCCTTCAGCCGCGACGGCAAAGGTTTCGACTGGCCGATTTCATACGAGGAGCTCGCGCCATATTACGACAAGGTTGAAGAGTTGATTGGCGTCTTTGGCTCGGCTGAGGGCATGGAGAATCTGCCGGACGGAAAATTTCTTCCACCGCCGGAGCCGCGCTGTTACGAAAAACTTGTGCAGAAGGCCTGCGGCAATCTACGCATTCCCTGCATCCCCTCGCGGCTGGCCGTGCTGACGCGCCCGCTCAACGGTCGTCCCACATGTCATTATGTGGGCCAATGCAATCGCAGTTGTCGCATGGGAGCAAATTTTTCCTCACCGACAACGCTGCTCTTTCCCGCACGCGAGACTGGCAATTTGGAGATTCGCACTGACGCCATGGTGCGCGCAGTGCTTACCGGACCCGATGGTCTGGCCACTGGCGTTGCCTACATCGACAAACGTACCGGACAGGAACAAGTGGTGCGCGCCAAGGTGGTGGTGCTGGCCGCCAGTGCGTGTGAAACATCGCGCATTCTGCTGAACTCGCGCAGTGCGCAACACCCTGATGGATTGGGCAACGCCAATGGCATGGTGGGCCGTTACCTGATGGATTCGGTAATGTCCGATGTCAGTGGATACTTCCCGGCGCTGAGCAAGCTGCCGCCGCATAACGAAGACGGCGTGGGTGGCATGCACTTGTATATGCCGTGGTGGAATTATTCGAAGAAGAGCGGACTGCCATTTTCGCGGGGCTATCACATCGAGTTTGATGGTGGACGCCGCGGCATGCCGGAGATGGGTACGATGCAGCAGTTGGGCGGATTGCTCAACTCCGGTTACGGCGCGGAGTTGAAACAAAAGAGTCGCAACGTCTATGGCTCGCTCATCAACTTTCACGGTCGCGGAGACATGATCCCCAACGCGCAGAGCTATTGTGAGATCGACAAAAATTCCGTGGATCGCTGGGGGATTCCCACACTTCGGTTTCATTTTCAATGGGGCGATGAAGAGATCGCCATGGCGCGGCACATGCAGACCACCTTTACGGAGATTGTGCACACTGCGGGCGGCCAAGTGCTTTCCGCATCAGAACCAAAACAGCGCGGCGGCATCTCACGCGGCGGACAGGCGATTCATGAGGTGGGCGGCGCGCGCATGGGCAACTCACCCAAGGACTCCGTGCTCGATGCACAGTGTCGCGCGTGGGAGTGCAAGAACCTTTTTGTTGCCGATGGCGCTCCGTTTGTGGGGCAGGCGGACAAAAATCCCACGCTGACCATTCTTGCGCTTGCTTGGCGCACGACGGATGCAATTGTCGCGCAGATGCGCGGATTGAATGGATAGATTGGCAATCTTTGCCAATCCTACGAGGCCACAACCATGCAGAAAGAATTGAATGTGATCAGCACGAATCCTGCACCAACACGCAGAGCGCGCATCGACCGACGCGCAGTGTTGAAGATGCTGCTGGCCGCGCCTGCCTTGGGCGCAATGGGATGGATGCCCTCCGCTTCGTTGCTGGCGCAGGCGATGGGCGCGCAGCCGGAAGGCCCCGAATTGGGCTATCAGCCGGATGGCAGCGTTTTTACACCGCAGGCATTCAACGCCAATGAATTTGCCACGCTGCGCGCGCTCTGTGACCGCATCGTGCCTGCCGATGCGCAGAGTGGCAGCGCCAGCGATGCGGGCGTGCCAGAGTTTCTCGACGACTGGGCGGATTGGCAACGCGGCGACTTGCTCACGCAGATGCGCTTTGGTCTGGCTTGGGTGGACGCGGAGTCTGAGCTGGCATTCCAGCGCAGCTTTGTCGCCTGCAGCGCGGAACAGCAAGCGCAGATCCTCGACCGCATCGCGTACCCGGACAAAGTTGTATCGCAGGATGCGCAAGCCGCAGAGTTCTTCAGTCAGTTGCGTATGCTTGCGCTCTGCGGGTATTTCACCAGCGAGATGGGCATCGGCGCGCTGGCCTATGTTGGCAATGAGCCGCAGAGCAGTTGGCAGGGTTGTCCGACCCCGGCGCTGACCGCGCTGGGCGTTGCGTAGCCTCTCGTAGACAAATCATGCACACATTGCGCAGCGTGATGCAGAATTGCTGCGCTCACAGTTCGCGCGATCTCCGGGTGGTATTCTGCAACGTACTGCACATCCATACCCAAGGAGAAACAGACCATGCAACGGACAGCCAGCGCCCAGTGGAAGGGAAGTTTGAAAGAGGGCAAGGGAGTCGTCTCGACGGCCAGCGGCGTGCTGCAAAATACGCAGTACTCGTTTACCACGCGCTTTGAAAACGGAGTGGGCACCAATCCCGAAGAGTTGATCGCCGCCGCGCACGCCGGATGTTTCAGCATGGCGCTGAGTGCGCAACTCTCCAACGCCAATCTGCCGCCGGAGTCGATC
>JAJZCX010000267.1 GCA_021851625.1 Acidobacteriota bacterium
CGTGGAGATGGCTCCGCCGGTGGGCGCGCTGGAGTCATTGCCGGGAAAGTTGGGCGCGCCGAAGGCCGTCGAAGACGAATAGCGATAGGTGCGCTGGCTCTGCGGCGAGCCGGAGCCGGTGAGCACAGAGAATAACGTGCCGTTGATAATGCGTGCATAAAAGACGCCAAGCCCTAGGCGAAAAATGGTGTGTCCGTGTCCGAAGAGATCCCAGGCCATCCCGAAGCGCGGGCCAAAATTATTGCGATCATCGGGCGTGGTGTAGGTCTGCGGCAATTGTGGATTGGGCTGGAAGGCTTGCGGAGTGCGCTCATAGTCATAGCGCAGGCCCAGGTTGAGCGTGAGGCGTGGCAGCGCGTGCCAAGCGTCGTTGACGTATCCGGCCACGTCATGCGTGATGAGGTAGTACGCCGCCGGGCCGAAGGTCTGCGAGAAGCCGGAGTAAACATTGAAGTACACCGATGGCGCGGGCGGACCCATTCCTTGCGTGGCGTGGTAGTAGTCGGCCAAAAAATTTCCGAAAGATGTGTAGCTGTACGTGCCCACGCCATTGTTCAAGTTGTCGAGCATATCGTAATTGCGATCCCAGTCCGCGCCAAACTTGACGATGTGATTGCCCAGCGCCCAAGTCAGCGATTCGGTAACTTGAATGCGATGCTCATCGGGATAGGCAGGCCGCGGTAGTTTGGCTGGATTACCGAGCACCATGCCTTCGCCGCTCGCGCCTCCGGCGATGCGAATCTCTGGCGCGTAGCCAAAGGCATTGCCCGCCAGCGGAGCTTCGACGCCGGTGGCTGCCGGGCTGGTCTCCGTGTCCATCTCGCGCGCGTATTGCACGCGCACTTCGTTGGCCAGGTTCTCCGTAAAAAAGCTGGTGAGTCGCAGGATGACCCAGTTGAGGGATTGGTCATCGTTGCCAAAACTATTTACGCCATACTGGACGGAAGATTGCGTCTGCACGCCGTTGAGCGAACTCCAACCCATGCGGTTGTACTCGACGGCTGCGCGGTTGCGATCGTTGATCTGCCAGTCGAGCCGGGCAAAGTTTAGCGTTTGGCTGCCGGTGCGTGGCACCACGCCGCTGATGCCCAGCACCACTTGTTGCAGACCTTTTTGATATTGCGCAATGCCCGCGGTGTAGTTGTTCATGTCGAGGCGATCGTAAATCTCGCAAGCTCCCTGCGTGGCCTCAAATTGAAAGACGCTGCTGTAGACGGCGCTGGCGCTGGCCGTGGCTGCGCCGTTGCTGCCGGTGCCATACGGCGGCAGATTGGCGCAGGTGATGGGAAATCCCAAGTATGTACCCGTAGGCAGCTTGGGGATGGGCGCGGCGAAGATGGCCTGGGGACTGCCGGTGCGCGCAATCGCCGGTTCATTTTTGCGAACGTGGTCAAAAGAATAAAACCAGAAAAGTCGATCGTGGCGGATCGGCCCGCCGAGGGAAAAGCCGGCTTGCTGCCGGTCGCCTGCGGGGTTGTTCGGCGTGGTGGTAAAGCCGAAGCCACCGGAGGGCGTCGATGTGGTCAGCGTGGAGTAGGGATTCGTCGCGGCCAGAGCATTGTTGCGATCAAAGAAGAATGCCTCGCCATGAAAGGCGTTGCCGCCATGCCGCGTAACAGTGTTGGCCACGCCACCGGCGGAGCGGCCAAACTCCGCCGAGTAGTTGGAGGTGTTGATCTGGAACTCCTGCACTGCGCCGGTGCTGATGGAGTAGGGTGCGCGCGTGCCGCCGCGCTCCTCGGAGAAAAAGGCTTGGTTGTTGTCCGCGCCGTCCACGGTGTTGTTGTTCAGCAGCACGCTGACGCCGCGAAAGCTCAACAATCCCTGGCCGTTCTGGTCGCTGACCACACCGGGTGTGAGTAGCGCGAAGCTCGACCAGCGGCGGCTGTCGGAGGGGAGTTGCAGTAGGTCGCTGGCAGAAAAATTTGTGGCCATGCCGGGCTGCGTGCTCTGCACAAACGGCGCAACATTCGTGGTGACCTGCACACTGGACTGAGTTGCGGCAACCGTCAGGTGCGCGTCGAAGTGAGTCTCGCGGCCCAGATCCATGCGAACGCTGGGCGCGGTGAAGAGCGCAAATCCCGGAGCGTCCACGCTGAGTCCATAGACGCCCGGCGCGAGATCGACAAAGCGATACCGGCCAGCGTGGTCGGCTAGGGCGACCAGGGTTGCTCCGGTGGTGGCATTTTGCAAAAAGATGCGCGCCCCGGGGAGTACGGCCCCCTGGGGATCGTAGATCGTTCCGACCAAGGTGCCCGTTGTGGCTTGCGCACGCAGAGGCTGGACGCTGGGCAGCAGGCCGAGTACGACCCACCCAACCAGCAGCCAAACCAACAGGTTGCGCCCTTGCAACCTCAGCCAGCGCGCCATGCCATCTCCTGAGAACTCTGGCGTGCGCGTAGCCGATAAGCGACACGGCGCGGCGCAGCCCTCCACACTTCAGTCGATCCCCAACAGGGCGATTTTTCCTGTACGCCGAAGAGTACCGCGAGTGAGGCGCGAAATGAAAGTAAAATCGAAGCAGAATGTTTATTGACGAAGCAAGGATATGGGTCAAGGCGGGCGATGGCGGCAACGGCTGCATGGCCTTCCGTCGAGAGAAGTTTGTGCCGCGGGGAGGACCCTCCGGCGGCGATGGCGGCAACGGCGGCGACGTAATTTTTGAAGCCAGCCAACGCCACAACACGCTGGTGCACTTCCGCTTCAACCCAGAGCACAAGGCTGGGCGCGGGCGGCATGGCGAAGGCTCCAATTGCAGCGGGCGCGAAGGCGGCGATGTGGTGCTAAAGGTGCCGGTGGGCACGGTCGTCTATGACGAAGCGAGCGGCGAGGTGCTGCACGACTTTCAAACCCCAGACGAGCGCTTTGTCATTGCGCGCGGCGGACGCGGTGGACGCGGCAATCAGCACTTTGCCACGCCGACGCATCAGGCTCCGCGTGAGTGCGAGCCGGGTCGTCCGGGCGAGGAGCGTCGTCTGCGCTTGGAGTTGAAGCTGCTGGCCGATGTGGGCCTTGTCGGCTATCCCAACGTGGGCAAGTCTACGTTGATCTCGCGCATCTCCGCAGCGCGGCCCAAGATTGCTGACTATCCCTTCACGACGCTCGAACCGAATCTGGGTGTGGTCACCGTTGGCGAAGCGCCGTACGAGGAAAGCTTCGTCGTTGCCGACATCCCTGGCCTGATCGAAGGCGCGCATTTGGGCGCGGGGCTGGGCACGCAGTTTCTGCGGCACATTGAGCGCACGCGGCTGCTGGTGCATTTGGTCGATGTCTCCGATGCCAGCGGACGGCCC
>JAJZCX010000268.1 GCA_021851625.1 Acidobacteriota bacterium
CGGTGTAGGTTGCGCCCTCTTCCGTCTGAATCGTGATGCTGTTGGCCTGCACGGCGGTCACCGTGCCGCGCACACTGCCCATGCCGGGCATTCCCATCCCACCATGCATTGGCCCGCCGCCGGGCATCATGCCCTGCGCCTGCGCGCCCACTGTGACCCAACACGCCAGCGCCACAACGCAGGGCGCCATCCAGATTTTCTTGTGCGACATGATTTCTTCCTCCTGAACCTTGCTGCAAGTCTAGACGCAACGACTGTGCGGGAAGACGCGCGAGATAAGAAAAGTTTTCTGCTTTCAGAATCCTCAGGCGGTGCGATACACTGCGCCCTGGGGCGACTCATCCATGCACACACACGACACAAACGCGCTGCACTCCCATGAAGAGAAACACTTTCAATCCAGCGCAACCGTGCGCGACGTGGTTATCGGCATGTCCGATGGCCTTACGGTTCCCTTTGCTCTGGCGGCGGGTCTGTCCGGTGCGGTTGGATCGAATCACATTATTGTGCTCGCCGGTTTGGCGGAGATCGTCGCAGGCTCTATTGCTATGGGCCTCGGCGGCTACCTGGCCGCGCGCGGTGACGCCGAACACTACGCCAGCGAACGCCGCCGCGAAGAACGCGAAATCGTTGAGCGCACCATGGACGAGGAAGAGGAGATCTACACCATCTTCGGTGAGTATGGCGTGACGCGCGCCGAAAGCGAGCCGGTGCTGTACGCGCTGAAGCGCCAGCCCAAGGCCTGGGTGGACTTTATGATGCGCTTCGAGTTGGGACTGGAAGAACCAGCCCGCCACCGCGCGAGCCAAAGTGCGTTGGTCATCGCCTTCTCCTACATTGCGGGTGGCTGCATTCCGCTGTTGCCGTATATATTGTTCGCTGCCGCAGGCGCGGCCTTGCACGCCTCTGTACTCATCACGCTGATTGCGCTCTTTGTTTTTGGAGCGGTCAAGGGCCGTCTGACTGGTGCGGGCACGTGGAAGGGCGCGCTGCAAACCACGCTCATTGGCGGCTTGGCCGCAGCCGTCGCTTACATGCTGGCCCGCGCGCTCACTGCGCATCCGTTGTAGATGCACGCGCAAAATCATTTGGATCGCACCTTTGCCTGCTCGTGGCGTGCGGAGAGATTGGAGCGTCCGCCGCTGATTGCGCCCGCACGGCAGCATGTGTATCCGCTCGCGGTGGAGGAGGTTGAGCGCGGCGCATTGCTCGCTCAGATTTACCCCGATGCGGCGCAGCCTTTTCTGGCCACCTTCGCGCTGGGCTTTCAATCGCCCACGCTGCCGCACGGGCTTTGGTCCTGTCCCAATCCCGACGAACTCTGCGCCGCTGCAGGCGGCTACGTCTACATCGTGAACACACGCCAGCCGGAGCGGTGGCAGCAAATCACGTATCGTCCCGTCACGACGATCCTGCCGCACGCGCAGCAGCGACTGCTGATTTTTGTTGGCTTCCACTCCCTCTGCGCTTGGGGCGCGAGTGGCTTGGCATGGGAAACGGCGCGGCTGAGTTGGGAGGGCCTGCGCATCACAGATGTACAGGCCGACACGCTGACCGGCTTCGGTTGGGAGATGCAGACCGACACGGAGATTGCCTTCACCGTCGATCTGCGCACGGGCCGTCACACCGGCGGCGCATTTTCCACTGCACCCGACGCAACCCGGTAGAACGTGACTTGCGCGTCCCCTTGACGCAGGGTGCGATAAGCAATCAATGCAGCCGGAGCCTGTGGAGTAGGCGCGTGGCTGGAGTGCTCCACCACAATCACTGCATCCGCCGCCAGCACGGGCAGCGAGACTAGCAGCGCGAACGTCTCCTGATACGCAGTCGCATCGGCATATGGCGGATCGACGTAGACAAGCTTCGCGCGCAGATTTTTTTGCGCCAATGCACGTAGCAACGGCAACGCGCCGCGCGTCTCCACGCTGCACCGCTCTGCGATGCCCAGCTTGCTCAAATTCGCGCGCAAAGCGGCCAACGCAGGCGCGGCAACCTCAGCAAAATACACCTGCGCCGCCCCGCGGCTGAGCGCCTCAATGCCCACAGCGCCCGTGCCCGCAAACAAATCTACAAAGATGGATTGCGGCGTTTGCGCCGCAAGAATATTGAAGAGCGTCTCCCGCAGTCGGTCGCTGGTGGGACGCGTATCCAGGCCCCGTGGGGCCGTCAGCGGACGGGATCGAAACTCTCCGGCAATCACGCGCATGGCTCTGCCTCTACAATAACGGCAAGAGGGAACGCCATGCGCAGTTGGTCGATTTCACTGGGTCGTTGGTTGGGCGTGGAGATCCGCCTGCATCTCTTCTTTGTGCTGCTGCTCGGCCTGTGTTTGATGTACACGCAAATGGCTGGCCTCGGTGCGGCGCGCGGCATCACGCTGTGGCTGCTGCTGCTGGGTGCGGTGCTGGTGCGTGAGGTGGCGCGCTCCATCACGGCTGCCTATTATGGCCTGCGCCTGCGCAACATTCTGCTGCTGCCCATTGGCGGCCTGCTGGCGCACACCACGCCGGAAAGCGCGGAGCAATCCTCCACCGCGCGCGTGCAAGTGGCGCTGGCGGCCACGGGCATTTTGACCAGTGTGGCCGCTGCGCTGGTTCTGCTGGGCATGACGCTGGCCGTCTCGCCGACAGTGAACATGTTCAGCAAGCCGCTGGTTACGCCCGCGCATCTGCTGCGCAGCGCTTTCTGGATCAATGTCTTTCTGGCCGCCGTCAATTTGCTGCCAGCTTATCCGTTGGATGCAGGCCGTCTGCTGCGCGGAGAATTCACGCGGCACCGCTCGCCCTTGCAAGCCACACGCGCCGCGTCGGGCATCGGGCAGATCATCGCCCTCACGCTCTTCGTCATTGGCGTCTTCATCCAGAGTCCGTGGCTGGTGCTGGCCGGATTCTTCATCTTCATCGGCGCGCAACTGGAAGATCAAGGCGTGCTCTTCCAATCCGTGGTGGACACGGTGCAGATGCGCGATGTGATGCTGACGGAGTTCGCCACGCTTTCAGCCTCGGACACGCTCGAAGACGCGCTGGGGCGTTCCATTCACAGCCTGCAGGACGACTTTCCCGTTGTGCGCGGCGATCTGCTCGTGGGCATCGTTTCGCGCCAAGCCATCTTGCAGGCGCTGCAAAGCGAGGGTAACGGCTACGTGCAATCCATCATGGCGCGCGTCTTTCAAGTGGCGCAGCCAGAGGATTCTCTCGGCGCGATCTTTCGCCGCATCCATGGCGACCGCGGCCTGCCGCTGGTGCCTGTGCTGGACGGCGAACGCATCGTCGGCATTGTCACACTG
>JAJZCX010000269.1 GCA_021851625.1 Acidobacteriota bacterium
CCGCCGCCTCTTTGCCAAAGGCTTGGATGTAGGCGCGCACGGCGGCTGCGTTGTGTTGCGGCGTCTCGTCGCCGTCTGCGCCATTGGCGGCGTGCAGCGTCAGGCGCACATCCACATGGCCGCGTGCGATGTGCTGCTTGAACAGCGCGCGCCACTGCATCTCCAGCGCGTCCATGCCCGATGGCAGGTGAAATTGCACATCGAGAAAACGATGGTTCACGCTCTTCAGGCTTAGCGTGAAGGCAGTGCCGTTGGCCGCAGTGCCCGTGGTGCGCGCAAAGCCAGTCATCGAACGTACAGGGAATCGTGTGGACTGCACGGTGTGGGCGGCGGATTGTTTGGATGGATTCATAAGCTCGTGTTCGCGGAGAGCATCGCATCGGGCGCGTCGGCAAATTGCAATTGATACAGCCGCTGATAGGTGCCAGAGCGTTGCACCAGTTCCTCATGCGTGCCGCAGTCGGCGATCTGCCCATCCTCCAGCACATAGATGCGCGTGGCGCGCCGCACGGTGGAGAGACGATGTGCGATGACGAAGACGGTTCGGTCTTGCATTAAATTGGCCAGCGCCCGCTGCACGAGAGCTTCGCTCTCAGCGTCCAGCGCGGAAGTGGCTTCGTCGAGAATCAGAATGGGAGCATTCTTCAGCAGCGCGCGCGCAATGGCAATGCGCTGGCGTTCGCCGCCAGAGAGACGAAAGCCGCGTTCGCCGATAACGGTGTCGTAGCCGTCGGGTAGCTTTTCGATGAAGCCGTGGGCCAGCGCGGCCTGGGCTGCGTCCCGGATGCGCGCCATCGGCACATCCGGCTGGCCGTAGGCAATGTTGTTGCGCACCGTGTCGTTGAAGAGAATCGTCTCCTGCGTTACTTTGGCGATCTGCCGCCGCAGGCTCTCCAGGCTCAAGTCGCGCAGGTCGTGGCCGTCGAGCGTGATGCGCCCCTCGGTCACGTCAAAGAAGCGGGGCAGCAGATTGACCAGCGTGGTTTTGCCCGCGCCACTGGGGCCGACGAATGCGGCCACCTCGCCGCGCTGCACACGCAGATTCACGCCTTGCAGCACCGGTGTGCGGCCCTCGTCTGTGTCATAGCTGAAACCAACGTTCTCAAAAGCGATGGATTCGCGGAAAGCCTTGATCTGCACTGCGCGCGGCTTCTCTTGCACCTCATCCTGATCGTCCATGAAGGTGAAGATTTCCGACGAAGCGCCCAGAGCCTGCTGAAAATTGTTGTAGTAGAGCGCGAACTTGCGCACCGGATCGTAGAGCTTGAAGACGGCGAAGAGGAAGGCGATGAAGCTGCCCTCGGTCAGCAGGCCGTGGTTGATGCGGTCGCGCCCGATCAACAGCAGCAAGGCAATGGCGATGACGCCGAGCAGATCCATAAGTGGGGAACTGATGGCCTGCGCGCGCACCGAGCGCAGATTGGCGCGGAAGAGTCGTCGGGCTGCGTCGCGGAATCGGCGTAGCTCCCAAGCCTCCATATTGAAGGCCTTCACAATTGGATTGCCGGTGACGGTTTCGTGCAGAATGTTTTGAATCTCTGCCAGCTTGTCCTGGCCAGTGCGCGTGGTGGAGCGCACGCGGCGTCCAATGCGCCGCGCTGAAGAAATGACCACCGGCACAAACAGCAACAGCACCCAGGCCAGCTTGCCGCCATAGTTCACCACCACGCCAATCAAAAACAGCAGTGTGAAGAATTGTTGCAAAAAGTCGGACATCACGGAGGACATGGCGAACTGCACCTGCTCCACATCATTGATGAGCGTGGAGAGAATGGTGCCGGTGGTGTGCTTCTGAAAAAAGGAAACCGAGCGGCGCAGAATGTGCTCGTATAGCTCGTTGCGCAGATCGGTGATGAGGCCATAGCCCGCGTAGTTGGTCAGGTATGTGCCCAGATAGTCGCACAGGCTCTTGAGCAGCGTGGAAGCCACCAGCGCGAAGGCCACCATCGTCCACGCATTGTGAAAGTGCCGGGGCACGATCTGCGCCAAATCCAGATGCAGATCGACTCCGTGCACGCGCCAGTGGATCAGTTGCACGCTGCGCGTCAGATCGGCTGGGTTCAGCACCTTGTCAAAGATGGGCTTGATGAGCAGAACGCGGAAGGCATCCAGCAGGCCAACCATGGCCATGAGCACAACAGAGAAAAGAATTTGCAGCGTATACGGGCGCGTGTAGTTGATGAGTCGGAGCAGCCGCTTCATGCGCAGGCCTCCGCACAGTGGGCGTGGAAGCCACGCCGCGCGGGAGGCTGGCACGCGCGCGGCTTAGTCCAATTGGGTGAATGCGTTGCTGACACGCACCTATTCTATGCTGGGCCGGGTGCTTCTGGCGCGATGGCGGAGCGCTAATCGACCAAGTGCAGTTCTTTGCCGGGCTTGAAGCGCACGGCCCGGCCCGGTTGAATGGCCACTTCAGCGCCGGTGCGGGGATTGCGGCCAATTCCGGTCTTGCGCGGGCGCACGCTGAAGACGCCAAAGCCGCGCAATTCGATGCGGTCGCCTGCGGCCATGGCCCGCTTCATGCGGTCAAAGATGGTGTCCACGGCAGCCTCGGCCTTGACGCGGGGCACACCGGTCTTCTCCGTCACATTGTGCACAAGATCCAGCTTAATCATGATGGTGTGTCCTCCGGCGCGGCCGCACGTGCGTCCGTCACAAGTAGTATCGCGCAAAACGGGCTGGCGTGCATGTGCCTGTGCCAGAACTGACGCAGGCGAAATGCGCCAACTTTCCGTATTGTCAAGCCTTGTGCGCTCCCGTACACTCACCAGTGGGAACTTCATACAGCGCCAAAGGCCCTGATTCCGCTCCATGGGAAGCGGTGCGGCGGGGCAGGCGCGAATCTTCGGGAGCAACATGTCCATTAAAAGTGACCGCTGGATCCGCGAGCAAGCGCTCCAACACGCCATGATTCACCCCTTCAGCGAAAAGCAGGTGCGCGAGGGCGTCATCTCCTATGGAGTCTCCTCGTATGGCTATGACCTGCGCGTCTCCGACGAGTTCAAGATTTTCACCAACGTCAACACCACGGTGATTGACCCAAAAAACTTTGACGAGCGCTCGTTTGTCACCGTGCAGGCAGAGTCGGTCATCATTCCGCCCAACTCGTTTGCGCTGGCCCGTTCGGTGGAGTACTTCAAGATTCCGCGCGACGTGCTGACCATCTGCGTGGGCAAGTCCACCTACGCGCGCTGCGGCATCATCGTCAACGTCACGCCGTTCGAGCCGGAGAGGGAGGGTGTTGTGACGTTGGAAAGCTCCAACACCACACCGTTGCCGG
>JAJZCX010000270.1 GCA_021851625.1 Acidobacteriota bacterium
CGGCACGGCCCGCATTGGAGAGTTTCTCGTCACCACTGGCGACCTGAGCCGCGTGCTCTTTCGCAATCTGCTGCTGCCCTTTGAGGTCACCTCTATTTTGATTCTTGTCGCAATTCTGGGCGCAGTCGTGCTCGCACGAAAGGAACACTAAGCGCATGACTCCCTCTGCCGCAGTTCCCATCTCCTGGTACCTCATCCTGAGCGCCGCGCTGTTTTCAGCAGGCGTGGGCGCGTTTCTCATCAAGCGCAACATCATCACCATCTTTATGTCGATTGAGCTGATGCTCAACGCGGTCAATCTGGCCTTTGTCGCCTTCGCGCACCACTGGCATCAAGTCAGCGGCCAGATTTTTGTCTTCTTTGTCATGGTGGTCGCCGCGGCGGAGGCCGCCGTGGGCTTGGCCATCATCATCGCCGTCTTTCGTTCCCGGGACACGTTGAACGTGGACCAGGTGGATTTGCTGAAACTATGAACCCATCCTTACATCTCTGGCTGCTGCCACTGTTGCCGCTCGCTGGCTTCTTGTGCAATGGAACGCTAGGCCGCCGTTTGCCCAAGGCGTTGGTCACCTCCATTGCGCTGCTCTTCTCTGGCGCAGCTTTTGCGCAGGTGCTTTGGATTGCATCTCGCTGGAGCGCGCTCACGCTGCCGCATGTGGAGAGCTTCGCCACGCCGTGGATTGCTGTTACCGGCCTACAAGTTCAGTTTTCATTTCTTCTGGATCCGCTCACACTCATCATGCTGCTCGTGGTCACTGGCGTGGGATTTTTGATTCATCTCTACTCCGCCGGTTACATGGCGGATGAGGATGGCTACTGGCGCTTCTTTGCTTATCTGAATCTCTTCCTCTTCTTTATGCTGACGCTGGTGCTGGCGGAAAACTTTCTGCTGCTCTTCGTCGGCTGGGAGGGCGTCGGTCTTGCCTCCTATCTGTTGATCGGCTTTTACTTCGGCAAAGACTCCGCTGCGGATGCAGGCAAGAAAGCATTCATCGTCAACCGCATTGGCGACTTTGGATTTCTGCTAGCCATCTTTCTGTTGCTCGCGCACTTCGGTTCGCTCAGTTTCACCACGGTCTTCGCCGCAATCGCCGCGCATCCGGCCATGCAGGGCGGCGCACTCACGGCCATTGCGCTGCTACTGGTGTTGGGAGCAACTGGCAAGTCCGCGCAGATTCCTCTCTACATCTGGCTGCCAGATGCGATGGAAGGTCCCACGCCAGTCTCGGCGCTCATCCACGCTGCCACCATGGTCACTGCCGGCATCTACATGGTCGCGCGCACGCATGTGCTCTTCGCGCGCTCGCCGCTGGCCTTGGGAGTCGTCGCCTGCATCGGCGCAGCCACAGCCCTGATGGCCGCAACGATCGGTCTGGTGCAAACGGACATCAAGCGCGTGCTGGCCTATTCGACCGTCTCGCAGTTGGGCTACATGTTTCTGGCTTGCGGTGTGGCCGCGTATTCTTCGGCGATCTTTCATCTGGTCACGCACGCCTTCTTCAAGGCGCTGCTCTTCCTTGCTGCGGGCAGTGTGATTCACGCGCTCGGCGGCGAACAGGATTTACGCGCGATGGGTGGACTGCGCGGAAAAATTCCCGTCACCTTTTGGACGATGACCGCAGCGGTCTTCGCCATCTGTGGCTTCTTTCCCTTCGCAGGCTTCTTCAGCAAGGACGCAATCCTCTTCGCGGTCTACAACTCCACCGTTTTGCAATCGCTCCAGTTGGGTAAGCTGCTCTGGCTCGTGGCGCTGGTCACTGCCGGACTGACCTCGTTCTACATGTTCCGCCTGTGGTATCTGGCCTTCTTCGGTGCGCCGCGCTATGACGAGCACCACGCAGGCCACGGTGGCCATGGCGTACACGAAAGCCCTTGGGTGATGCTGTTACCGCTGGTGGTGCTGGCGATTCTTTCGCTCACCGGTGGATGGATGGGTTGGCCAGAGGCGCTGGGCGGCCACGACTACTTCACGCATTTTCTGGATCCAGTCTTTGGAGCTACCGATACTCTCGCACCTGC
This sequence comes from Acidobacteriota bacterium, assembly GCA_021851625.1. Classification (GTDB taxonomy): domain Bacteria; phylum Acidobacteriota; class Terriglobia; order Terriglobales; family Acidobacteriaceae; genus JAJZCX01. The sequence continues at coordinate 2,020 of JAJZCX010000270.1, forward strand.
GGCCAACGCAGGCATGGAGCGCACCTTGGCCGCAGTTTCCATGCTGGTGGCGTTGCTGGGATGGTTCGCCGCGGACACGCTCTATCGCCGCAAGCCTGAGTTGCCCGCACGTATGGCGCAACGCTGCTCCGCGCTGCATCGTCTGCTGGAAAATAAATATTGGGTGGATGAAATCTACGGCGCGCTTCTAGTGCGTCCGCTGTTGGCTGTGGCCCGCGTAGTACTGCGGCGTGGCGTCGATGCCGGGCTGATCGATGGTGTGAACACCGTTGCAACGGGCAGCGCAGCATCACTCAGTATGGTGGTGCGGAGGATGCAGTCGGGCAACATTCGCTCCTACGCTGGCTGGCTGGTGATGGGCGCTGCGCTGCTGCTCATTTTCATGGCGTATCTGGCGCATTGCATTTAGGGAAGGACTTCGTGCTGAACGCAAGTATTTTGTCGTGGATTACGTTTCTGCCCGTGGCGGGCGCGCTGCTGGTGCTGCTGCTACCCCGGCAGATGCTGCGCGCCTTCGCGCTGCTCTTCACGCTGGGCATTTTTCTGCTCACGCTGCACCTGCCCGCGCACTTCCACGTGGGCCAGCCCGGCTTTCAATTTGCCTGCAATCTGCCGTGGATCACTGCGCCCGCCATTCGCTATCATGTCGGCGTTGACGGCCTGTCGATGTGGCTGGTGGTGCTGGTCGGCTTCCTTGCACCGCTCGGCGTGCTCGTCTCGTGGAATGCCATTCAAGACCGCCAGCGCGAGTTTTACGCACTCTTCCTCTTACAACAAACCGCAATGTTCGGCGTCTTCGTCTCACTGGACTTGATGCTCTACTACGGCTTTTGGGAGTTGTCTCTCATCCCCATTACGCTGCTCATCAGCATCTTTGGCCGCGACAAGGGCCGCGCTGCTGCGATCAAGTTTTTTCTCTACGCATTCATTCCCTCGGCGCTGTTGCTGGTCGCGCTGTTGTGGCTGTACGCGCAGACCGGCACGTTTGACTTTGTGCAATTGCAAACGCTGCTGGCGCACAACACCACGCTGCCCGCTATGGGGCTTTGGATGGTATCGCTCGCATTTTTGCTGGCCTTCGCCGTCAAGGTTCCCGTCTTTCCACTGCACGCATGGCTGGCCGACGGCATCAGTGAAGCGCCCGCAGCCGTGGCGATGATTCTGGCCGGCAAACTTGGCCTCTACTCGCTACTACGCTTCCACGTTGGACTCTTCCCCGCT
>JAJZCX010000271.1 GCA_021851625.1 Acidobacteriota bacterium
TGCGTGTCGCCAGCGAGATGCTCGCGTTCCAAGAGCTTTTCCACGCGCTCGGCCAACTCCGCTTGCGCGGCGGCGATCATGCGCGCGGGCACTTCTTCCAAACCAATTTCCAACAAAAATGCAGGCATAATATGTCTTCCTAAAATTTTCAGTCGCTACAGCGACCTGCGTTAATTCAAAGAACTGCTAGCCCCTATACGTCGTTATTCTGAGCGATAGCAAAGAATCCAGAGAATCCTCGCTTTGCGGATACCGTCTGGATTCTTCGTCGCGTTGCTCCTCAGAATGACTCCTTTTCTTAGGACACTGCGCCTATAACCGCTGCGTTCCCGACAGGTGCTTGCTGCTGCGCGGCATAAGCCTTGGCCACGGCCACAGCCAGCGTGCGAATGCGCGCAATCACTCCCACGCGCTCGGTGACGGAGATGGCCCCGCGCGCATCCAGCAAATTAAAAAGATGCGAGCACTTCAAGCACAGATCAAAGGCCGCCAGCACCGGCACCCGGCTGCGTGCAATTGCATCCTCGCCGTCGAGTGTCGCGCGGCCCGCATCCAGCAACGCCTTGCACTCGGCTTCATACAGATCCAGATGCTGCCACAGTTTGGCCACGTCGGCCTGTTCAAAGTTGTAGACGGAGAATTGCAGCTCCTCGGCCAGACGCACTTCGCCGTAAGTGACGGCGCGTCCCGTCTTCGGCTCGCGCATCCACACGATGTCGTAGATGGAGTCCACATCCTGCAAAAATGCGGCGATGCGCTCCAGTCCATACGTGATCTCACCCGTGATGGGATCCAGGTCGATGCCGCCGCACTGTTGGAAGTAGGTGAACTGCGTAATCTCCAGCCCGTCGAGCATCACCTGCCAGCCGATGCCCCACGCACCTAACGTGGGCGACTCCCAATTGTCCTCTTCGAATTTAATGTCGTGCTGGCGTAGATCAATGCCAATGGCCACGAGCGATTCCAAGTAGAGTTCCTGAATATTCGCCGGTGGCGGCTTCAAAATTACCTGCAACTGCGTGTGCTTGAACAGGCGGTTGGGATTTTCGCCGTAGCGGCCATCGGCGGGGCGGCGCGAAGGCTGCGCGTAGGCCACGCTGTACGGCTTTGGCCCCAGCACGCGCAAAAATGTCTCTGGAGACATGGTGCCCGCTCCCACTTCCACGTCATACGGCTGCTGCAAAATGCATCCCTGCTCCGCCCAGAAGCGTTGCAGCGTAAATAAAAGTTCTTGAAAGGTCAGCGCTGGCCGCGTGGCCGCGCTCTGCTTCGTCGTCGTCACCAGAAGTTCCGTCCTCGCCGCGTTGCCGCAGGCCTTGCACTGCAAGATGGTTCTTGTTGCGATTGTATCGGTTTCATGCGGCAGGATTGAAGTGGTCATCCAATTTTTGTCACGCGTAGGTCGTCGGAGTATATTCGGTACGAGTTTTTACGGTAGGGAAAGAGTTGTTGTCTCCCACTCTAGCCGCAAAGATCGCGGCTAGAATGGGGCACCAGAAATTGAATGGGGTATCCAGTATTTTGTGAACACTGAACAGGAAAACGCCTTAGCCGCCCAACTGCCGCATCGCTGCGGCGGATTGCAATCGCCGCTCCAAGTGCCGCTCCAGTGTGCGCACGGTGAAGCGGCGCAGATCCTGCGCGCGCTGGCGCGGCCACGGCTCGCCATTGGCAAAGGCCAGCAACGGGGCACGCTCCATCGCCTGCGCCGTGGCCAAGGATTCCATCGCCAGCAAACTGCTGTTGGGCTTGCGATGCGCAGCACAGCTTAGACCATCCCTCAGCACGTGGAAATACGCCGCGCCGGTCAACGATGCGCCACAGTCCGTGCAATGGTCGAGCGCGGGCAGCCAGCCTAACAGGCGCGTGATCCACAAAGAAAAATAAGTCACCGGCAACCAGCAGAACTCAGCGCGTGTCTGCTCCAACACCGTCAGAGTGAGGCGAAAGATCGCATCTTGGGGATCGTGATCGGGCAGTACGTGATCGAGCACCTCGGCATAAAAGGCCAGCGCGGCGGCGCGCAGATAATCAACCGGCTGCGCCAGCGGGGAGGCAAGCAGTTCCAATTGATCGATGCGCACCAGTTCCTGTCGCGGCTTTTCGACGTAGCTGGCGCGCACCCACGTCATCGGCTCCAATGCTCCGCCAAAACGGCGACGCGACTTCAACGCAGCCTTGGCCACGCCGCGCACCCGGCCCAGATCGCGCGTGAAGAGCGAGATGAGCAGATCGGACTCCTGCACCGGCCAGGTGCGCAGCACGATCGCCTCCGCCTGATGCTGAATCATGGAAAAATCCTACGCGAAAAAAGCAAACGCGCAGCCGTGTGGCCGCGCGTTGCGTGTCCCCAGTTGCGGAGCGATTAGCGTCCGTAGTGCTCGGCGTTTTTCTGCGAAAAGCTCTGCCACTTCTCCGGCAGATCGTCTGCGGCGAAGATGGCCGAGACTGGGCAGACCGGAACGCAAGCGCCACAGTCGATGCACTCCACCGGATCAATGAACAATTGGTCGGAGCCGCCAAAGGCACCCTCATCCTTTTTCGGATGGATGCAATCCACCGGACAAGCATCAACGCAAGCCGTGTCTTTGGTGCCGATACAGGGTTCTGCAATTACGTATGCCATGGTGCGGTCTTATTCTCCTTGCGTGATTGGCGGAACAGCATGATTGTAGCAAACTCCCGGCGCGTACTGCCACAACGCGCGTCACTGACGAGGCATCAGGCCTTCTGCTTGGCCGCGGGCTTGGCTGTGCGCATGGCGGCAAACTCCGCTGGCGTTGGAATGGGGTCCAGATTTCTGCCCGCAAACATATCTGCGAAAAGCCGCATCATCTCTGCCTGCACGCGCACGTTGGTGGCCAGCAACTCGCGGCTGTCCAAGTGGAACGCGCTGCCATCCACACTGCTCACCGTGCCGCCCGCCTCGCGCACTAACAACACTCCGGCAGCGGTGTCCCACGGATTCAGATTGAATTCCCAAAACGCATCCAAGCGTCCGCACGCGATGTAAGCCAAATCCAATGCAGCCGAACCGGCGCGGCGCACACCATGTGAGCGCAGCGTGAACTGATGATAGAAGTGCACATTGGGATTGCCGTGCCGCTTCTGACTGGGAAAGCCCGTAGCCACCAGTGCCTCTGCCAGCATTGAAGTCGTCGAGACCTGCATGCGCTTGCCATTCAGGTACGCACCCTGACC
>JAJZCX010000272.1 GCA_021851625.1 Acidobacteriota bacterium
AAAGACTCTGGTTGGATTCGTTGCGATAGAAATAATGCGGACTCATCGCCAAGAACTCAAGGGCGAGTCGGCGCTTCCATCGCCGCGGTGCCATTTTCAACGATGCGCGGACCCACGGTGCGCCCAGAAACACCTGAGGGCCACTTGAGGCAATGGCCCATGTAAAGACCGAGATTGCTTTCTTCAATGGATTCACGATCCACTCACCAAGAGGTTGGACTTTAACATTGGACACCTATGGGGCATGGCACGCAGCGCAAGCAGCATGGAGTCAAATTTTCCATGCCAAGCCTTCCATGAAGGGCCACATCTCTTCCATCACCCAGAGTGCACGATACCAGAAAAACACCTTTCTACGAAGATGGGGGCCAGCGAGTTGAATCGACATTCAACGAATCTTGGCTGGGTCTTTCCCGCCAAGATTCTCTAGATTCTTCACTTCGCTCAGAATGACAACGTTTTATTCCCAGGTCTCAGAAGCGACACCTGGGGCACCCGTAATTTGCTTCTCTATGGGCCAATCGTATCCCTCAAAAGCCAGCGTGATGCAGAACGGCGACTCCAGCCGCAGCCGCCAGGCAATAGACGCCGAACCAGTGCCAGCGGCCTGACTCCAACCAACGGCTGAGCCACTTGAGCGCCACCAGCCCTGCGAGGAATGAACAGACTGCGCCCAGCAGGCTCGGCATCATCGCTGAAGTCAGCGATGCGGAAGCCAGAGCCGTGCCCTGATGCAGATGCTCGGCCTTGACCAGGCGCAGCACCTCGCGCGCAATGGCTGGCGGCGTCAGCACAACGGCCAGAGCGAAGCTGAAAGCCTCCGCGCGCGCACGAGCCACACCCGTCAACATGCCCACGGAAATGGTCGCGCCGCTGCGCGAAAATCCGCGAAAGGGCAGGCACAAACCCTGCACCGCTCCGATCCATCCGGCCTGGCGCGCCGTGCATCCCACGGCATCCTGCGCAGCCGCAGGTGCGGGCTGCTTGGCAGCGAGTCCTGCAATCAAAATCAATACTCCGGCAACGGCCAGCGCGGGCGCGATCAGATCCAAGCGCCCAAAGAGTTGCTCGACCTCCGCATGGGGCGTGCCGCGCAGCAAAACATGCTCGATGAACTCGATGAGTCCACCTCCGATGAGGCCGGTGAAGAATGTGGCCAGCGCCGCTAGACCTGCGAAGCGCCAAAAGGTCTGCGCGTTTTGGAAGTAGGTCGCGCGCCATTGCCGCCAAAAATAAACGATCACAGCGAACATGGTGCCCGTGTGCAGCATGACCAGCAGCAACGTCATGGCCGGAGCCGTTGGGTCCAGGCCCAGCAGCTTTTCGGCGACGACAACGTGCGCGGAACTGGAGACGGGCAGCAGCTCGGCCAAGCCTTGCACGATGGAGAGAAGAAGAATCTTCAAAAGGAGCATGGAATCATCATAGCGGGCTGGCCGCTCAGCATGACACATCCTTCCCAAAGTGGAGTCATTCTGAGGAGCGCACGCGACGAAGAATCCAGACGAAGCCGCTATTGCCCATGCTGCCTGCATTCCTTGCCATCTTCGCCGTGGTTCCAACGGTCGGCAATCCAGTCGCTCGACCATGGATTGCAAATTCAGCTACACTGGCGCGTCGGGCGTTATCCAAAGAAATTTTGCCCAAAGATTTTTATGAAAATTCTTGTCTGCATCAAACAGGTTCCGCAGAAGGACGCGCCGCTGAAGCTGAACGCAAGCGGCACGTGGATACAAGAGGATGTCTCCTGGGAAGTGAATGAGCCGGATGCCTACGCGCTGGAAGAGGCGCTGCGGCAAAAGGAGCAGCACGGCGGCGAGGTGGTGGCCATTACCGCCGGACCCGCGCGGGCACAGCAGGTGCTGCGCGAGGCGCTAGCCAAGGGAGCCGACCGCGCCATTCACGTGGAAGACGACGCCTTTGCCACCATGGATGCTGTCAACACGGCGCGCGCGCTGGCTGCCGCTCTGGCAGACGAGAGCTTTGACCTGATCGTTACCGGCCTGCAATCGGATGACTCTGGCGCGGCGCAAACTGGCGTGCTGCTGGCCGGGCTGCTCGGCTGGCCCCACGCAACCATCATCATTGGCATCGAAAAAACCGCCAGCGGCGTGCGCGTCAAACGCGAGTTGGAGGCGGGTAACTATCAACACATCGACATGCCGCTGCCGTGCCTGTTGACGATTCAGAGCGGCATCAACAAGCTGCGCTACGCCTCACTGCTGGGCATCAAGCAGGCGAAGAACAAGCCTGTGCGCAAGGTGACGCTGGCCGAGGTGCAGGAGAAGCTAGGCAAAAATCTTCTGGTCATCGAGCGACTGTACGTACCCGTGAAGCAGAAGAAGACGGTGATGCTCGACGGCACGGCTGCCGAGCAGGCAAAAAAACTGGCGGAGATGCTGCGCAACGATCTGCGTGTGCTGTAAAGCAGCGGTTTGCCGCCGCTGAAAAATGGTGGTTCAATAGAGAGTGGACGCGCCCGGCTGCCCTTGCAGACCCGCAGCGCATTCCAGCAGTTCCGCACTACATGCAAGGAGTTTTGCAATGCCGAATATGTTGTTGCCCGCCGAGGAGCGCAATCTGACGCCCGATCAGGTGGTGGTTTTGGACAAGCGCCGTCAACGCGGCCTGATGCTGCAAGTGATGGGAGCGCAGTTTGGTTTTGTCGCCATTCTGCTCACGGTCTGGGCTGGACAGGACTTTACCTACAGTCCCGGCTGGGCGCACCCGATGGGTTATTACATGATTCTGGCCGGCATTTTGTCGCTGACCTGTTGGTTGACAGGCTCTACGCTGCGCCGCGGCGTGCCAGAGTTCAACTAAAGCAGCGCGGGATTGATTCCCCGCACGGCTTGTTTGTTGGCAGCAAAAATCTCTGTTCAGGAACGCTGCATGGCTGAGACCGTTCTGGCGATTGCAGAACAGCATTCCGGGCAACTGAATCGCGTCTCGCTGGAGACGGTGGCTGCAGCGCAAGCCATCGCCCAGCAGATGGGCTGGCAGGTTGAGGTCGCCGTTTTGGGCAGTGGCATCGCCGCCGTGGCCCAGCAATTGGCCGCCTTCCAAACCGCCAAGGTCTACGCGCTCGAATCCCCGCAACTGGCCCGCTACACCGCAGACGCTTACACCCACGCACTGCGTAGTTTTCTCTCCACACACACGCCGCAG
>JAJZCX010000273.1 GCA_021851625.1 Acidobacteriota bacterium
CAAATCCTCACTCTTCAATCGACTGGCGCAGCGCGAACGCGCCATTGTGACGGCCACGCCCGGCACCACGCGCGACTTGGTTACCGAGCGCGTCTCGCTGGGCGGCATTCCGATGGAGTTGATCGATACCGCCGGATTGCGCGCAGCAACGGATGAGGCCGAGCGGCTGGGCATTGCAAAATCCCGCGAGGCGGCGGCGGAGGCCGATGTGGTGCTGCTGGTACTCGACGCTAGCAGCGGGCAGTTGGACGACGAAGAGCGCGCTCTGTTGCAACAGATTGAGAATCGGCGCGCACTGGTGGTTCTCAATAAAGTGGACGTGCAATCCGCGACGGCGTGGGCAGAAGCAATTCCTTGTCCTCTGCTGCGCACCTCTGCGCTGACCGGCGAAGGCATCGCCGCATTGCAGGAAAAAATTCTGGAGAGTGTGCGTGGCACGGGCGCAGAGATCGAGTCCGCGCTGGTGACAAATCTACGGCAGCAGCAGGCCGTCAACGAGGCCCTTGCAGCCTTGGAGGCCGCGCGCGTGGGCACGGAGGCGCAGATTCCGCATGAGATGCTGCTGCTCGACATCTATGGAGCGCTGCGCGCGCTCGATGCGCTAACCGGCGAGACCACGCTCGACGATATTTTGCATCAGATTTTTTCCACGTTCTGCATTGGCAAATAGCAAAGATTTACGTAGAGACGGTGGATAGCATCGCCGCGCGCGCCGCCCGCCGCTGCGCCCAGCGCAAAAGCGGTACCGTCATGGCAGTTGTCACCAGCGCCATCAAAATGAAGGCGGAGAAGAGTTCCCGGTTGAATACTCCTGCGGACAGCGCAAGACCGAGCACGATCAGATCGACCAGGCCGCGTGTGTTCATCAAAATTCCCAGCGTCAGCGCCTGCTGCTGGTCAAGATTGCTTTTGCGTGCAGCATAAAACGTTCCGCCGACCTTGCCCCCGATGGCAACGATTAAAATCGCCGCTGTCCACAGGGCAATGCCGGGGTGCAGCAGTGCTCCAAATTGCGTGTTCATGCCTGTGACCGCAAAAAAAACGGGCAGGAGCAAAATGCTGACCAAAGGATGAATCGCCTGTTCCAACTGTTGCTTCCACTGGGGCACGCGCGGCAGACAGACCCCCGCAAGAAAGGCTCCAAACAGTGCATGTACGCCCAGTCTTTCTGTGGCGAAGGCCGACAAAAGCGCCGCAACAAGAAAGCAACCCAGCAGCAGGCGTGAAAATCGCGGTGCACCTCGCCAGCGAATCACCATTTCCGCCAGTGGACGGAAGGCACCCAAAAGGAAGACAACGTACACCAGTAAAATCAACAGCCGCAGTGCGAGTGTTTCAATCGAGGAACCCACGTTGACCACGGTGAGTGCAACGGCCAGCAGGGTCCAGCCCAGCACGTCGGCAATGGCCGCACTCACCAGAGCCATGGATCCAAGGTCTCCCTCCAGCGCATGTTCGCGGATGATGAGCGCTAGTACGGGAAAAGCTGTGGTGCAAATGGCTGTGCCAAAGAAAAGAAAAAATGCCAGATGGTTTCGGTTGACTCCAGCGTAGACGTGGTACATGGGCAGAGCCAGCAGTACTCCAGCGGCCAGAGGAATGCCCATGCTGGCCGCGCTGACGCGCAGGGCTACGTGGCGCTGCTTCCAGACTGCGCCCACATCCAGGTCCAATCCTTCAAGAAATAGGTAGAGGATGAGACCCAAATTGCTGACCAGTTCCAACGTATGCAGAGATCCAGGCGGGAACAGCATCGCGCGCACCTGCGGCAACCATGCCCCCATGGCGGAACGGCCCAACAGAATTCCGCCGATCATTTCGCCGACAACCCTGGGCTGGCCAAATCTGCGCAAGAGACCGCCGCAAAGCCCCGCCACGGTGACAATCACCGCGATTTGGAGAATGAATTGGGAGTGTACGCTCATAGCAGTTGGGTGTATTTCCGTGGGAACCCTTGATTCCGAAACTATATACCGTGCGAACGGGATTGAACAATGCACACACGGCTCAGAATCTGCTCACGCTACGTGTATGGAGCGCTGCGTGCGCTCGATGCGCTGACCGGCGAGACCACGCTCGACGATATTTTGCATCAGAGTTTTCCACCGTTTGCACTGACAAGGGATGCGTGGCATTTGCAGCGACGATTCCGCATCCTGCAAGGTCGCTCGGCATCCAATATCCTAGGGTTAGGAGCAGGATGCGAAGCATGAGGCATACTTGGAATCGCGCCATATTTTCTGCCGCAGGCCTTTGGCTGCTGGCGGGTGCGTCAGGCCAGCAGCAGGCGCGGGCGCAAGGACTACCCAATGCGCCGCTGGCCACGTTGACACTATCTTCGTATGCAGGTAGTTTGACCGCTGCGCCCGCCACAGAGCAGCCCATTCCGCTCTCGCTACACAATGCCGTCGAGCGCGGGCTGGAGCACAATCTGGCCGCAGTGCTGGAGCGGCAAAATGAGCGCATTTCCAGCGGCGTGCAGATGCAGGGATTGAATGCGCTGCTGCCGAACATCACTGCATCGGCCACCCGGCGACGCAATCAAATTGATCTTGAAGCGCTGGGCTTCCGTCCCGGGTTGCTGGCGCAGTTTCCGCCTGGATTTTTGCCCGCTGGAGTCACCTTTGGCCCTGTCGTTACGGTGAATGTGGTTGCGGCGCAGGCCAATCTGCAACAATCGCTCTTCAATTGGAGCGCTATTGAGGCCTTTCGCGCAGAAAAGGAACAAAGCGTCGCCACGTACTACAGCCGTCAGTCGGCGCTGGGCCAGGTCATCCAAAATATCGCCGACACTTATTTGCAGGCATTGGCCGATGCGGCCAATGTGGACAACGCGCAGGCGTTGTTGACCGCAGATGCTCTGCTGGTGCGGCAAACGCAGGATGCCGTGCAAGCGGGCACGGCGACACATTTGGATTTGTTGCGCGCGCAGGTGCAGCAACAGCAGCAACAGCAGTCGCTGATCGCTGCGCAAAATGCATTGGCCAAGACGAAGATTGCCCTGAATCGACAGATTGGTCTGCCTGCGGAACAGCCCATCACGCTGACGGACGCCACGCCTTATGCGGACTTGGACACCATGAGTATCGAGCAGGCGCGCAAGATTGCCTATGCCAGCCGACAGGATTATCAAAGCGCGCAGGCGCAGGCGCGTGCAAGATC
>JAJZCX010000274.1 GCA_021851625.1 Acidobacteriota bacterium
GAATCCGTGCAAGCTCGCGGGAAGCATTGGCAGCCGCCCGGCGCTCTTCGCAAAGCTCCCGGCGAAGCTGCTCGCCCCACCGGAGCCGCGCTAGTGCATCACAGTGATCGGGCAGATATGCCGTGTAATCGGCTCACCTGGCTTGCCCAGTTGGAAGCGGTACGTACAGCCCAAATATGCATTGCCCGTCAGGATGCCTTGATAGACATAGAGCGCTTTTTGATCTGGGTAGTACAGCGTCAGGGCATCCCCTTCGTCCAGTCCGCTCAATTGAAAAAATACGCTGCCTGCCGATTCCGCTTGCACGCGCGTGTTGGTGTGCATCCGCCAGCCCAAGCAAAAGGCCACCACCAGCAGCAACCCATTGCAAATCCAGATTTGCCCCCGCACCCATGCAAACTTTTTTGTGAAACTTCCATTCTGCTGCGCTGTCTCTATCATCGTCACTCCACCGTGGCATTCGTTCGTATTTCAACTGATTCATCTCGTGCACCCACTTTAGACGAAGGGCACGGCTTCTGGGCAATGCGCGAATTCCTTAAAGTTAACAGCTAGCTGCTATCCGCCATTCTCCATCGTCTGTGGCCCGCCGCTGGGATCTCTTCGCGTGTGGTTGCGGTACACTGATTCCACCATCGCCAGTGTGGCCAGAGTGTTGCGCCCTGCTTCTACTGGCGCTGCGGATCGTATCTCTGTCACTCCGGTTCCAACTGGCATGCGGGCATCTTGGCTCTTAACACGCTGGTGAGTGAAGAATGACACGTTTGGATCTGTTGCGCGCCGTGGTTCGTCAGGCCAGAGGCAACGGCTTTGAATTCCGCAGGTGGTACGTCACCAAGCTGGGCCGCACCTGGCAGGGCTTCGAAGAGGCCGTGGCCACTCTCGACAAAGGTCGTTACTATTACGCCCTGCTCTTCTCGCATGAGTTCGTCCACTCCTTCTGGAAGCCTGGCGTCAAACTCGCCTTTCTACAACCAAAAACCTCCTATACGCGCGTCACCAAGGACGGCAACATCATCACTGTTCGCAGACAAGGCCACATGCGTCGCACCTCCAACCCCAAGGTCTGGCGCTATCACCTGCAACGCATGGTCCTGTGCGATGAACCGCTGCACTACATCCGCAAATTTATGCTGCTGGAAGAGGATGTCGCGGATATGCCCCTGCACATTCGGCTGGAGCAGCAGCCAGCCACCGACGACGAAGAGGAAGAGTTGCCCGCCGGGGAGGTAGCCATCCTGGATGGCATTGTAGCCAGCACACACGCCGAGATGGAAAAGATGGATTACGGCAACGACTGCGGTGAAATCGAAGACGACGAAGCGTAGGCCCTTTTCCGTCCAGCGTTCACAGAATTGGGTCGTGGGTTAATTTGAAAAACAAATAAGAATCGTTCTCAGCGGAGCGAAAGGAAGAATCCAAGGGATCTCTGTCTCAATCCTTCCGCCCTTGCCGTCTGGATTCTTCGCTGCGCTCAGAGCGACACTGTGTCTTTGGGTAAGGGTGGAGCGAGTCATCCAACATCCTTCCAACTAACCCATTACTCACCATTTCGGGTGCCCCATTCAAGCGGTCTTTTAGCTTGAGTGGGGGAAGGTCAGTACCCAAGATTTCTCGTCTGAACACTCTCGTCGCAATGCTCTTATTTTGCGCCAGCCTAGCCTCCCCATCTCGAAAAGCTCTGGTGTCATGCACGGATTGTGCGGATGGGCCTCAGCCGCTGAGGGACTTGCTGCAGTATAAGCATCAATCTACCCCAGGAAACAATCCTCCTGTCCGCACGTCTAACCGGCAGACACCATTTTTTTCTGTGGCCTACAAAGAGTAATCTGCGAGAGTAGGCTGCATCCACAGATTGCCTTGTGGCCGCGCCTGCGAACTGCGTCCACACACTGCCCATTTGAGGTTCTCGCTTGCAGAAAATACCGCGCAGCGTGCACCAACGTTCCCCGGCTCTCGCTGCGCCGCGTTTGGCCGCACTTCCGTATGCCGGTACACCGCTCCGATACACGCCCACGCTTCCCGTGTTGACCTGGGCCGTCTGTGGGCTGCTATGCGCTCCGGGACTGGGCCTGTTCGCACAGCAACACTCCGCACCTGCGCCGCCACCCGCTTTGCAATCACCCGTTGCGCTGCCGACTGCCCCTGCACAACCGGCCAGCGCGGTCGCACCTGCGACAAAGCCAGCTACCAGCAAGCAACCACCCACGCTGCATACCCGGCCTGCGACGGTGCCCACGCCTCCCACGCCGGCTGCACCGCCAGCCGCCCAGCCGCCCGCCCCACCGGCTCTGACTGCGACCCTGCCCGCGGGCCAACCGCTGCGCGTACAAATCGACCATCGCTATCGCATGAAGCGCGGTGCGCCTGTGGCTGGCTTTCTGATCGATCCCGTCTACACCACCGACCACCTCTTGCTGCCCGCACATACCCGCGTCACTGGCAGCATCTCGCAATTGCATCCCGTCCGCCGTAGCGCGCGCGTCTGGGCTTTACTGAATGCCGACTTCACCCCACTCAAGACGCCGGAGTTGGCCTTGGACTCCTTGGTGCTGCCGAATGGCCAGCGGCTTGCCATCGCCGCCAATGCCACAAAACGCACGGTAGGCTTGGTTCGGATGACCGCAAAGCCGAAGAAAAAGCCCTCTTTGTGGAAAAAATTTACCACTTTTGTGCATAGCACAGCCGTCAGCGTCAAGAATTCAGTCCATAGCCAGCACAAGGCAGAGAATACGCTGCGCTTCCTCTATGGCCAGCTTCCGTATCATCCCCAGGAGATTTGGACGGGCACGCAGTTTGACGCCGTGCTCTCGGCTCCCATAACACTGGCCGATCCCAAGGCCGCCACACCGCTGCCCATCTCCCCGCCCAACGGGCACATTCCCACTGGGACGATTGAGGCTGTGCTGACCACGGGCATCAGCTCCGCCACCAGCAAGCAGGGCACGCCGGTCGAGGCCGTGCTGACCCAGCCCTACATGGACGCAGCACACAAGCAAGTGCTGTTGCCGACCGGTACGCGGCTGATCGGCGTGGTGCAAAAGGCCCAGCCCGCACGCAAGTTTGGCCGCAACGGCAAGTTGCGCTTCACCTTTCGCCAAGTGCAATTGCCCACGGGTGCATTGGAGCGTGTGCATGGCCAGATGACCGCCGTTGAA
>JAJZCX010000275.1 GCA_021851625.1 Acidobacteriota bacterium
CGAGCATGTCATGATCGTCGATCTGCTGCGCAACGATCTGGGGCGCATCTGCACACCGGGCACAGTGCAGGTGGAGGCAATGTTTTCCGTCGAGCGCTACGCCACGCTCCTGCAGATGACCTCCACGATTACGGGCAGGCTGCGCGCAGGCATTTCATACACGGAGATCTTTGCCAGCCTGTTTCCCAGCGGCTCCATCACCGGCGCGCCCAAGATTCGCACCATGCAGATCATTCGCGAACTGGAATGCACGCCGCGCGGGGTCTACACCGGAGCCATCGGTCACATCGCGCCCGGCGGGCACGCCACATTCAACGTGGCCATTCGCACACTGGTGTTGGAACCGGATGGAACGGCGTTGATGGGCGTGGGCGGCGGAATCGTCGCCGACTCCGACGCGGCGGGCGAATATCAGGAGTGCCTACTGAAGGCCGTATTTCTGACGCGCAACCGACCGGAGTTTTCGTTGATTGAAACCATGCTGTGGCAGCATGGAGAACTGCGCCTGCTGGAGATGCATCTGGACCGGCTGGCTGCCTCAGCGGATTATTTTGCATTTGATATGGATCGCGCTGCCGTGGCGCGGCAGTTGCAGACGCATTGCGCCGCACTGCCGATCGAGAGGCCGTACCGCGTGCGTCTGCTGCTCAATGAAAATGGTGCAGCCAGCATCACCAGCGCACCGCTGGAACTGGACACATGGCGTGGGCACATCCGTGTCGCCATAACGCGCACGGATTCGCGCGATTGTTTTCTGCGCCACAAGACCACGCACCGCGCTTTGTATGAACGCGAGTTGGCAACAGCACGGGCCGAAGGGTTGGATGAGGTTCTCTTTTTGAACGAGCGCGGCGAGGTCACCGAAGGCGCGATCAGCAATGTATTTGTCGAGCGGAAGGGACGATGGCTGACGCCGCCGCCAACCTGCGGCGTGCTGCCGGGCGTCTATCGCAGACATCTGCTGGAGACTCGGCCTGGGGCGGAGGAATGCGTGCTGACGCTGGATGATTTGCGTCGGGCAGACGCGGTTTATTTCTGCAACGCGCTGCGCGGCCTGCGCAAGGTGGATATGCAACATTTGCGCGCGGCGATGTGAATGCGCAGTCGAACCACAGATTCCTCGAATCGCTCACGCTCGCTCGGAATGAAAAGGTGTAGGCAGCGCTGGGTTTCCATCAGAGGGACACGGTGGAGTGCGTGTGCGCCTACGATCGCTCTGCGCTACAAAACTCCCGCGCGGCGCACCAACACGGAAATCTTTTGCTGTGCGCGCAGGCTGGCTGCGCTTTGAGCTGCCGCATCAATCGCGGCGTAGCTGCCGGAACGAACCACATACCAAGGCTGGCCGTTTGTGTCGGCAAAGACAACCACAGTGGCCGTGACGCCAGCTTTTTTCAAGGTCTTTACCAACGCCTGCGCATTTTTCTTGTCCCGGAAGGAACCGAATTGCAGACAATACTCCGGCGGGGCGGACGGTTGCGGCTGCGTGGACGGCTGTGCCACGGCGGATGCAGTGCTGTCGCTCTGTGGTGCGGAAGCGGCAGCGCCAGCAGCCTGCGACTGCGCTGAAGGTTGTGCAGCGGAAGCCGCGACGGCAGCAGATGGAAGCGGCGTGCGCGCTCCACTGCCCGCGCCGAGCAGGTACCCGGCCAGCACGAGCAGTATGGAGGCCAGCACCACGCAGGCGGCAATGGCTGCGCCGGTTTTTTTGTCGATGGAAAACTCCAAATTCATCCGTGGCTCGTCCGTTCCCTGCCGTGGCTCGCACTATGCTCAGTTACGATGACTGCACCGTGGCCTGGCCCGCGAAGCTGATCTGAATCACTCCGCCCCAGTTACACATGAGTTTGGATTGATCATTGAGCGCAGGCATGTTGCCAATCATCACCGTGGGCACGCCGGGCGTCCACGGCGCAGCCGTGACGGGCACGCAAGGCATGGGCGTCAGCACGCCGAGCGCGGCAGCCGTTGCCGCAGCCACGGTTGGGTTCGAAGGCGAGGAGCACATGCCAAAGGGTGGAATGTTGACGATGGGCGCGTTGTCCATGATCGTTGCCGCTGGTGCTCCCCCGGCCAGCACGGCGTTCTGCGGCAGCACGACAAGGCTGCTGGGCGCGACGCCGAAGCTGCATTGCATGGCAGCGCCCATGCAAACTAGATTGGCCATGCGGATTGCCTCCTTTATCCGGCGGCGGCAGCGAGCATCGGCACGCAGAGCCACGATACCGGCAGGTTCAATCCAGCATAATACACAGGCTGCACGCGCAGCACTCGCATAGAGCGCGACACATCCCGTAGAATCGTCTGTTGGCCCGGTATGCGTGGCAAGCGCGCGCCGCAACACTTACTTTGCAGCAGAACGGAGCAACCCTTGGCAGAGATGATCCACGATGTAGCCGTGATTGGCGGAGGCCCCGCCGGATACACCGCAGCTTTTCGCGCCGCGCAATATGGTCTGAAGGTCGCGTTGATTGAGAAAGAAAGCAAGCTCGGTGGAACCTGCCTGCACTGGGGCTGCATCCCCACCAAAGCTCTACTGTTCAATGCCGAGATTTATGAACACATCCAGCACGCAGCGGAGTACGGGATTGAAGGTCTGGGCACGGGCAAGTTGAATTGGAGCGCCGTGCTTCAGCGCAAACAAGGCGTGATCGATAAGCACGTGAAGGGTCTGAACTTTTTGGCCAAGAAGAACAAGGTCACGCTCGTCGAAGGATTGGGACGACTGACCGGCGCGGCCAAGAACGGCGTGCACACCGTGGAAATACAAGCCGCTGGCGGTGCGCGCAGCACGGTGCAGGCGAAGAACGTGATTCTGGCCACCGGCTCCGATGCACGCATGTTGGCCGGGCTGAAGCCGGATGATCGCATTCTGACGAACATGGAAATTCTGACGCTGAGCGCCGTGCCCAAGTCGCTGGTGGTCATTGGCGCGGGCGCTGTGGGCGTGGAGTTTGCCTCCATCTTTAAGACCTTCGGCGCGGAGATCACCGTGGTGGAGTATCTGCCGCGCATGGTGCCGAATGAAGATGAGGACGTCAGCAAGGAATTGCAGCGGCTCTTCCGCAAGCGCGGCATCGATGTGCACACCGGCGCGAAGGTGGATAAGGTGGAGCGCACCAAGGATGGCGTCAAGGTCACCTTTACCGGCTCCGACG
>JAJZCX010000276.1 GCA_021851625.1 Acidobacteriota bacterium
CCGCCTGCGCGACATTCAGGACATCTTTATGGGCACGGGGCTGGGGCCAGACTCCTACGCCATCATTGAGCAGGAGCGCGTCGGCCAGTTGCTCAGCAGCAAGCCACACGATCGCCGCGCCATCATTGAAGAGGCCGCAGGCATCACTCGCTTCAAGACCAAAAGCGTCTGGCAGAACTGCGTCTGGAGCAGGCGAAACAGAATCTCGCCCGCGTCAATGACATCTTTGATGAAGTCACGCGGCAGATGAACTCGCTGAAGCGTCAGGCAGCCAAGGCTGAGCGTTATGGCGCGTTGCGGCAGGAGTTGCAACAGCGCCTGCGCGTGGTTATCGCCACGCGGCTGGCCACCATGGATGCCGAGTCGGCCATGCTGGCCGAGCAGCTTGCCACGCTCACCGCACGGGTGGAGGAACTGAGCGCGCAGATCGAAGCGCTTGACCATCAGCAGACCGAGGCCGTCAACCAAGGCTACGCGCTGGAGAATCAGTCACGCGAGGCCCAGGCGCGCGCCAACACTACGACGGTCGAACTGGAGCGCACGCTCACGCAGTTGCAATCGAACGAAGAGCGCGCTGCTGAGTTGGTCATTCGGCTCACCTCCGCGCAGGCTGAGTTGGAGGAGACGCGCAAGCAGTTGGCCAGCATGGCCACTGAACGCGATCAGCACCGCAGCTTTCTCGCTCAGGCGCAGCAGGCCGTGGACGAAGCCCGTCGCGCCACGCAGACTCGCCAATCCGCCGCGCAGCAAGCCTCTGGCAATCTCTCCACTGCGGAGCAAGGCATTGAAGCCTTGCGCAAGCAGATGCTGCACTGGATGAATCAGGCGCATCAGGTGCGCCAGCAAATTCTGCAAGGCGAAACCACCCTGGAAGGGCTGCAACGCGAGGCCGAACGCCTGAACGCCGAGCGGCAAACGGTGATCTCCGATCAAGAACGGCTGGGTTTGGAGCGCGGACAGGTCTCGCTCAGCTTTGGCAGCGCGACGGAATCGCTGCGCCAGATTGAAGCCGAACTCACCACGCTGCGCGCCTCGCTGGAGGCCAAGCGCGCCGAGGAGACCACGGCCCGACGCACGGTCGATACATTGCGCGCCGAGCACGCTTCCCTGCTGGGTCGCCGCAACTCTCTCGAAGCTCTGATTCAGGGCCACAGCTACTCCACGGATACCGTCCGCAATTTGCTGCGCTCAAAGACGCTCGAAGGCGGCCTGGCACCGGTGGGCATTCTTGCGGATTTTCTCGAAGTCGCCGATCCCTACGAAGCCGTCATCGACGAATTTCTGCGCGAAGAGTTGAACTACATCGTCGTCAAAAGCTGGGACGCAGCGCAGGAAGGCATGCGTCTACTCAAGGCTGGCGTGGATGGCCGCGCCACGTTCTTGGTGCACCCAGATGACTCACAGGCGCGCTTCTCCTTTGCTCCGATCGAGCCGCCGCCGCTGACCGCGCCGCGCCAAGGCGTTGTGCGCCTGAAGGATTGCATTCGCGTTCTTGACGGCTTTGGTCAATCGCTGGAAGTAATTCTGCCCAAGCTGCGCGATGGCTACGTTGCGCCGGATTCTGAATCGGCACGCGCACTGGCTCTGGAAAATCCGCAGGCATTCTTTTTGTCGCCCACCGGCGAGTGCTTCCACAACGTCACCGTCACTGGCGGCAAGCCCAGCGTGGAAGGCCCGTTGGCCCTGAAGCGCGAATTGCGCGCCGCCCAGCAGACCTTGGCGCTCACGGAAGAAAAGCTGGCCCAGGCGGAGACACATTCAGCAGAGTTGGCGCACACGCTGGCCGATCTTGGCCGCCAGATTGAAGTTCAGTCCGATGCCCGCCGCAAGATGGAGCAGGAGTCGGCCAACACCGGTGCGGCTCTGCGCCAATTGGAGGCCGAGACCGCGCGGCTCGATCGCCGTATGCAAGATTGCACACTGCAATCGGAGCGCAACAAGCAGGCGCAGACGGAAAAGTCCGAGTGGATCGCCAAGCGTCGCGAGCAAATTGCGCAGTTCGAAGGCGAACATACCAGCGCCGAACAAAAGCTGACCGAGGCGCAGGCCGCCGTTGAAACGCTGCGCATGGCCCGCGAAACCGCTCAAGCCGAACTGGCCGAGGCCTCTGCGCACTTGGCTGGCTTGGAAGAGCGCCGTCGTGGAGCCGCCGGAGCCGCCGAGCGTTTGGAGCGCATGTACGCGGACCTAGAGCAGCGCGTGCGCCAACTGGAGCAGCAATTGGCCGCAGGCGAGGCCGAGCGCATCCAGCGCGTGCAAGAGGCACAGCGGTTGGAGCAGCGCCGTGTTGAGTTGGAGGCCACGCGCGCCGAGGCTCGCCAGCAGGCCGCCACGCTGGCCGAGCAACTCACCGCTCTGCGTCAGCAAACCGCGCAATGGGAGCATCAACTACGCCTGTTGCGCGCCGACGCCGATGCGCAACGCGACCAGCGCAGCAACATTGCCACGCACGCCGCGCGTCTCTCCTCTGACTTGGCGCACATGGAGGAGACGTGTCTGCAAGAACTCAGCGTCGTTGCCACCGATCTGCGCGCGGACGATTCCTTCCCGCGCTTGGAGGCCGAGCCATTGGCCGCCGAGGACGAAGCCTGCCGCGGCTTGAAGCAGAAGCTGGAGTCCATGGGGCCGGTCAACATGATGGCACTCGAAGAGTATCAGGAAGCTGCGCAGCGCCACGAGTTCCTCGAAACACAGCGCAAGGATCTGCTCGACTCCATCGAGAACACGCAGAACAGCATCCGCGAAATCGAAGGCATCTCGCGCATCAAGTTTGAAGAAGCCTTCGCGCGCATCAATGAAAACTTCAGCGCGACCTTCTCGCGCCTCTTCGGTGGAGGACAGGCCTTTATGCGCCTTACCGATGAAGAAAACACAGCCGAGAGCGGCATCGACATCGTTGCCTCACCGCCGGGAAAAAAGCTGCAAAATGTTCTGCTGCTTTCTGGCGGAGAAAAGGCGCTCACCGCGCTCTCACTGCTGGTGGGCATCTTCCAATATCAGCCCAGCCCCTTCTGTCTATTGGACGAAGTGGATTCCCCACTCGACGAAGCCAACGTGGGTCGCTTGGCTGCCATGCTCAAGGGCCTGAGCGACAAGACGCACTTCATCGTCATCACGCACAGCAAGCGCATGATGCAATCCGCCGAGA
>JAJZCX010000277.1 GCA_021851625.1 Acidobacteriota bacterium
TTCCGATCTCGGGGAAGGCGGCGAAGCGGCGCTTGAAGGTTTCAAAATGCTGGAAGCAGAGCACGGTGGTGGGCGTGAGGATGGCGACCTGCTTGCTGTCTTGCACGGCTTTGAAGGCGGCGCGCATGGCGACTTCGGTTTTGCCGTAGCCCACATCGCCGCAGAGCAGGCGATCCATCGGCATGGAGGATTCCATGTCGTGTTTGATGTCTGCGATGGAGTTGATCTGGTCTTCGGTTTCGTTGAAGTCGAAGGCGTCCTCAAATTCACGCTGGAATTGTGTGTCGGGCGTAAAGGCGTGGCCCTGCGCGGCCTTGCGCGCGGCGTAGAGCTTGAGCAGTTCGTCGGCCATGTCTTGCATGGCCTTTTTCACGCGCGCCCGTGTGCGTGCCCATTGTTGCGAGCCGAGTTTGTTGAGCACCGGCGCGGGGCCGCTCTCGGTCGAGCGATATTTCTGGATGAGATCGAGCCGCGTCAGCGGAACGTAGAGCCGCGCCTGATCGGCAAATTCCAGAATCATGAACTCGGCGCTGACGCCTTCTTGCGCAATCTCTTTCAATCCGAGATAACGCGCGATGCCGTGCTCGACATGCACAACATAATCGCCGATGGTCAGATCGCGCAGGTCGGAGATGAAGGCTGCGGACTTGGATTTTTTGCGCCGTGTTTGTGTGCGCGCCGCGGTGACCTCGGCCTCATCGTTCAGGTCGTTCGCGCCGAAGATGGCCAGTCGCGCCTCTGGCAGCAACACGCCGTTGGCGATCTCTGCGCGCAGCAGCACGGGGGCCAGCTTGTCACTGCCCAGGTAGCTGGACTCATCGAGCACCGTGCCTGTGGCCTGCGGATTGCGGCTGCCGATGCGATAGGCCACGCCGTACTCGCGCAGAATGTTGGCCAGCCGCTCGACCTCACCGTGATTGGGCGCAGCCAGCAGCACGCGCATTTGCTGGGCGCGCAGTTGGCGCAGCTCCTCCACCAACGCGGGGATGGAGCCGTGCAGGCGCAGCGTGGGCCGAGACTGAAAAGCCGCTTCGCTGAGCGAGGTTGCATCCGTGTCGAGAATATCGACCGCGCCCAATTGATCGAGATCGAGTCCGGGCGCAACGGCCACGCGCTTCTGCCACTCCCACGGCGACAGATATAAATCCTCCGGCGTAAACAGCGTGCCGATGCCGCTGCGTTCATGTCGCTGCTGCACCTTGTTCCACCAACGGTCGAGCTGGTTCTGCACCATCGCCGGTTCCTCGACGAAGATGCGGCTCTGCGGCAGCAGGTCGAAGACGGTATTGCGTGCGCCGGATGCGGCGGCGGCAAAGAATTCCCAGCCGGGGAAGAAGTGCGCGCCACCGGCGCTGATGGCCTCTTGCAGCGCGGAGGCATCGCCATCCACGCGCTCGCCGCTCAGGCGCAGATGCACGCGCTGGAGCAGCGGCTCGGTTAGCGGAGTTTCCGTCAGCGGCAACAGCAGCGCCTCATCGGTTGCGGCGGAGGAGCGCTGTGACTCCGGGTCAAACTTGCGGATGGACTCAATCTCATCGCCGAAAAATTCCATGCGCAGCGGCGTGGCCGATTCTGGCGGAAAGACGTCGAGGATGCCGCCGCGCAGTGCGAACTGGCCGGTCATTTCGACTAACTCTGTGCGCTGGTACCCGGCGCTAGCCAGATGCGCGGCGAGCATTTCAGGGTCCATCTCTTCGCTACGGCGCACGGTGCAGGCCAGGTTGGCTGCGTGCTCCGCACTAAAGACGCGATAGCAGGCCGACTCGATTGGAAGAAGAATGATGCGGGCCTGGCCGCGAGCAATCTTCCAGAGCGTGACGGCGCGCTGCTCCTGAATCTCCGGGTGTGGCGAGAGATTTTCAAAGGCCAACACATCATGCGCAGGCAGGCGCACGACGGATTCGGCATCGAGCGCTCCTGTGAGATCGCAGGCCTGCTGCACCAGCAGTTGGAGCGACTCTGCCGCGCGATTGTCCGCGACAACGACGAAGACGGGGGCTTTGGCGGCACGGGCTAGCAGCGGCAGGTAGAGTCCGCGCGCTGTGGCCGTAAGGCCGGAGACGCGACGACGCCCCACGCCCGCAGCCAGTGGCTGGCTGGTGCGTGCAAAGGCTGCATCGGATTCCATCTCGGCGAACAGGTCGCGGACAAAGGACAGGATCATCGTGCTGGGTGTGGTGACGGAACGCTTTATTTTACGCGGTCATTCTGGATGCGCCCAAGTAGAGGATGGCAGTCATTCTGAGCGCAGCGAAGAATCCAGACGATGCGTGCAGCAATTGCGTTGTTTGGACTCTCTGGATTCTTCTCTGCGTGTGATGTACGCTGGCTCCGTTCAGAATGACTCAATTCTCTACAGCAGACGTAGTGCAAGCTCGCTGCGTTAGCTGATCTCCAAAACGTTGGTGTCGCTGGCGGCGCGCTGCTGGGCGCGTGCGGCCACGGCGCGTGCGATTTGATAAAAGCTCTTGGCCTGCTCGGAGTGTTCGCCGGCCAGGGCCACGGGCAGTCCACGATCGCCGCCAAAGCGAATCTCCGGGTCCAGCGCGATGGAGCCAAGAAAGGGCAAATTGAATTGGCGCGCGGTGCGTTCCGTGCCGCCCTGAGAAAAGATGTCAATGGCCTTGTGGCAGTGCGGGCACTCGAAGTGGCTCATGTTCTCGACCATGCCCAGCACGTCCACCTTGACCTGATGGAACATTTCCAGAGCCTTGCGCGCGTCTTGCAGCGCAACGTCGGACGGCGTGGAGATGACGACTGCGCCGGTGAGTGGAACCGTCTGCACCAGCGAGATGACCACATCGCCCGTGCCCGGCGGCAGATCGATGATGAGAAAATCCAACTCGCCCCAAGTGACTTGCTGCAAAAATTGGCGGATGATCTGGTGCAGCATGGGGCCGCGCATCACCAGCGGTTTGTCGCCGGGGGAGATGGAGCCGACCGAGATCAGCTTGATTCCATGCGCCTCCAGCGGCTCAATCGCATTGTTGTCGAGCACGCGCGGCTGGCGGGTTGCGCCCATCATCAACGGCACATTGGGTCCGTAGATGTCGGCATCGACCAGCCCGACGCGATGGCCCAAGCGCGCCAGAGCAATCGCCAGATTGACGGCCAGCGTGGTTTTGCCCACGCCG
>JAJZCX010000278.1 GCA_021851625.1 Acidobacteriota bacterium
CCCTTCCAACGCGGGCGAAAAGACCTTCTATCTGGAGACATTCGGCTGCCAGATGAACGCGCACGACTCCGAAAAGGTGATCGGAACCCTGCAACAACAGGGCTACCGGCAGGTGCAGGAAGAGACGGAGGCCGGGCTGATCCTCTACAACACCTGCTCCATCCGCGACAAAGCCGAGCAGAAGGTCTTCAATCGCCTGAACGACTACAAAGCGCTGCACAAAAAGGGTAAGCGATTCGCCGTTCTGGGCTGCGTGGCGCAGCAGGAAGGCGAAAAAATTTTCGACCGCGCGCCCTATGTTTCCCTCGTCTCTGGCTCAGCCTCCTATCGCAACCTGCCGCAGATGCTGGCCCGCTTGGAAGCAGGCGAGGAGCGCATCACCGGACTGGACGATCGCCAGACCGAGGAGACCTTCGAAACCGAGTTCACCGCGCGCAGCAACCCGCACCGCGGCTACATTACGATCATCGAAGGCTGCGACAAATTCTGCTCCTATTGCGTGGTGCCCTTTACGCGCGGCAAGGAGCGCAGCCGCACCGCCGACTCCGTGCTGGCCGAGGCCCGCCGCATGGCCGACTCCGGCTTCACGGAGATTCAACTGCTCGGCCAGAACGTCAACTCCTACCGTGATCCCTCCGGCCAGTTGAGCTTTGCCGAGTTGCTCGCCGCCGTGGGGCAGATCAACGGCATTCGCCGTGTTCGCTTTACCACCTCGCACCCGCGCGATTTTACCCGCGACATTGTGGAAGCCATCGATGCCGTGCCCACGCTATGCGACCACGTGCATCTACCGGTGCAGAGCGGATCCACGCGCGTATTGGCCGCCATGCAACGCTTGTACACGCGCGAGTGGTATTTGGAGCGCATTGCTTGGATTCGCGCCGCGCGCCGCCCCATCAGCCTGACCTCGGACATTATTGTTGGCTTTCCCGGCGAGACGGACGCAGATTTTGAAGAGACGATCACCCTCCTAGCCGAGGTGCAGTACGACGCAGTCTTTGCATTTAAGTATTCATCGCGCCCGAACACGCCTGCGCAAACGATGGCAGACAGTATCCCGGACGCAGTGAAGAGTCACCGGCTGCAAATTCTGCTGGATCGTCAGCGCGAGATTCAAAGAGTCAATTATTTCAATCACATCGGAGAGATTCTTGAGGTGATGGTTGAAGGGTATAACCCTGCGCGCAACCAAGTAATGGGCCGCAGCACCCAGAATAAAACCGTCAACTTTACCGTGAACGCACCTATCCTGCCCGCAACGGGCAGCTACCTGCCCGTGCGCATCACCAATAGCTACCCGAATAGTCTGGTGGGCGAAGCCGTGGAGCCTACCCCTGCGAACGCCGCACCAACCCGCGAGGAGGTCTGCGCATGAACACGACACCTTCCAAACCAGAAGCAGTCACACCTACGGACAGAGATGGCATGATTGAGGTGCGCATTCGCGGCCTGATGATGGACCCGGTGACCAACATGCCCATCGTCGTGCTGAAAGACCTACATGGCGACGCGGTGGTGCCAATCTGGGTGGGCATCTTTGAGGCCAACGCCATCGCGCTCGAAATTGAAAAGACCACTACGCCGCGGCCCATGACGCATGATCTGATGATTCAACTCATCCGCAGCACTGAAGGCGTGTTGCGCCGCGTGGTCATCACAGAATTAAAAGAGGAAACTTTTTACGCGGTGCTCTGGATCGAGCGCGGCGGCGAGTGGATGAGCCTGGACGCACGGCCCTCCGATGCGCTGGCGCTGGCCCTGCGCATGGATTGTCCCATCTTTGTGGCCGATCCTGTGGTGCGTGCGGCCAAGCTGACCAACGCGGGCGTGGAAAATTTTTCTCCCGATGAACTGCGACGCTGGCTGGAACACTTAAACGACGAAGACCTGGGCCGCTATAAGATGTAGTTCAAGACTGCATCGCATACGCGCACATGCCCAACCGGCTCGCCATCTCTCCGCGCTCTGCAAAGTACAAGGCATTCCGCCTGCTGGCTGCGATGGATCGTGTCGTGCGTCCCACGTCCGCACCCACACCGGAAACGTTGCGCAGCCTCCGAAATTTTCTTTTTTTGCAATGTGAAGCACCACTCGGCACGGCCATCCACGCCACGCCGCTCTTCGAAGCCTTGCGCCGAGCGATTCCCGACGCGCACATCACCGTGGCCGCTGGGCCGATGGCTGCCAGTGTGCTGAGCTACAACCCATTCCTCGACCGCTGCGTGCCAATGCCGAATCCAGAGAGCAATTTTTTTGCTGCGGCTGGCGTTGTGCGCAAGCTGTATCGCTCACTGCCACCCGGCCCTGTGTGTATCGCAACAACGACAGGGAACCAGCAGCCGCGGCTGGCCCTGTTGGCTTTGTTGGCGGGGCGGGCTACACGCATCGGTTACACGCTCGCACTGCCGCTGTATCCTCTTGCCTTGGACTTTCGCGCGGAGCGACCGCAGATTGAAAACAATCTTGACGTGCTGCGCGCACTGGGACATGCCACGCAGCGATTCGAGCCGCGCATATTTTTCAGCAGGGAAGAGAGTGCCATTGCATCGCGGCTGCTGGCCTCTGCGGAGCAACGAGAGCCACGCCCTCGCTTGGCCGTTGTAACGCAATGCAGCTTGCAACAGCCCAAGCAATGGCCAGCAGAGCGCTTCCAATCCGTGCTGCGATCCGTCTCCACTGCCACCAACGCATTGCCGATTTTTCTGGGCACCGTAGCAGAGGCCGCAACCATCGAATCCCTGCGCAGCCCGCTGCAAGAGCAGGGAATTTCGCTTGCTGGAAAAACAAACTCCATTCCACTGCTGGCCGCGGTGCTGGCGCAGTGCGACGGCATCCTCTCGTTGGATACGGGCACGTTGCATGTGGCGCGCGCCGTTGGTTTGCCGGGCGTGGTGCTGGCTCCGGCTTGGCAGCCGCCTGCGGAGTGGCTGCCCATCGACGATCCGCGCTATCGTATTCTCATCGGCGCGCCCATTCCCATGCCGCCGCAGAGCTATCGCATGGAGGAACTCTCCATCGCAGCCGCAACCAAAGCGACGCTGGAGATGCTGGCGCAATTTCCTTCGTCGGCACAGGCCCGCCAAGAGCACTTGCAAAATTCTCTGCGAGAAACGCGGCAGCCCAAGGAGCAA